>NZ_AJRH01000038.1:0-13118 GCF_000297015.1 Streptococcus sp. GMD6S
TCTCTGCTAGTGTCTGGTATCTTTTTACCTTTCCTTCCTATGGCTCCGATTCACTTGATTGTGTTAAACCTCGTCTACGACCTTTCTTGCATTGCCTTGCCATTTGATAATGTAGATGAAGACTTTTTGAAGCATCCCCATAAGTGGGAAGCTAAGTCTATTACTCGTTTTATGATTTGGATGGGTCCGATTTCTTCTGCCTTTGATATTTTGACCTTTATCTTGCTCTATTTTGTCATTGTTCCAATGGCGACAGGTCAAGCTTATGCTCACGGAGCAGAGTCTGCAACGGGCTTTATCATTTTGTTCCAGACAGGTTGGTTCATTGAATCCATGTGGTCCCAAACCATGGTTATCCATATGCTTCGTTCAGCAAAACTTCCTTTCTTACAAAGTCGTCCATCATGGTTTGTTCTTGGAACAACCTTGCTAGCAGCTAGTTTTGTGACCTTCCTTCCCTACTCTTCAATTGCTAGCCTGCTTCATTTAACCCCTTTGGAACCAATTTATTTCCTCTTTTTGCTTTTGATTATCGTTCTCTATATGATAAGTGTTACAGTTGTAAAACGATTGTATATCAAAAAATTTAAAAGTTGGTTATAAATTGATTTTGTCAAGAAAAAAGTACGAAAATCGCGAAAAAAGTTAATTTTTTTTAAAAATAGGTCGCAAGTCGGATGTTTTTTATGGTATAATAGACTAAACTGATAGTAACATGTAGCGAAAGGGGTAGGTACATGATCAAAATTTATACAGTCTCAAGTTGTACTAGCTGTAAAAAAGCGAAAACCTGGCTCAATGCCCACCAGTTAAGTTATAAAGAACAAAATCTCGGTAAAGAAGGAATTACAAGAGAAGAGTTATTAGATATTCTCACGAAAACAGATAATGGAATTGCCAGTATCGTTTCGTCAAAAAACCGCTACGCTAAGGCACTTGGAGTTGACATCGAGGATTTGAGTGTCAATGAAGTGCTCAACTTAATCATGGAAACACCACGGATCTTAAAGAGTCCGATTCTCGTTGATGAGAAGCGCCTACAAGTCGGCTATAAAGAAGATGATATCCGTGCCTTCTTGCCACGCTCTGTCCGTAATGTAGAAAATGCAGAAGCACGTCTACGTGCAGCTCTATAAAACATCAAGGCTGGGAGTGACTCCTAGCCTTGTTTGCTCTTTTGTTTTAAAATCATGTGAGGAATTATGAAAAAGTTACTAATTGCTAGTTTTGCTCTCCTCTTTTTGCTTGCGGGATGTGGGCAAAAAAAGGAAACCCCTGCTGCTTCTACAACAGCATCTGAACCTCTCCAATCCAACCTTCCCGTTTTGGACAATGCCGAAAAGAATACGGTTGTCACCAAGACCTTGCTGATGCCGAAGTCAGAAAATGGAACGCAGCAGATTCAGACCATTACTTATAAAGGCAATCAGTTTTTGACCTTGACCATCCAGCAAAAACGACCTGTCGGGGATGAACTCAAGACCTTTATCTCTGAAAATGGCCTAGAGGAGACGCAAAAAGCGCTTCTAGAAGCGGAAGAAAAGGATGAGACCATCCAAGAGGCACGCAAACTAGCAGGATTCAAACTGGAAACCAAGCTACTCAGCGAGATAGAAATCCAGACGACAACGACTTATGATTTTCAAGTATTGGATGTCAAAAAGGCATCTCAGCTGGAATATTTAAAAAATATCGGCCTTGAAAATCTCTTAAAAAACGAACCTAGCCAATATATTGCAGATAGAGTGGCAAATGGGGCGACAGAACAATAGAAAATCCAAATTAATAGACTGACTTATTTGTAGAACGTCAGGGAATGTGCTATAATAGTACTATTCTAAGGAAAGAGGGTGTTAGAATGGGATTTACTGAAGAAACTGTACGGTTTAAATTGGATGATTCCAATAAGAAAGAAATTAGCGAAACATTGACAGATGTTTATGCTTCTTTGAATGACAAGGGCTACAATCCGATTAACCAGATCGTCGGTTATGTATTGAGTGGAGACCCTGCCTACGTTCCTCGTTATAACAATGCACGAAATCAAATCCGTAAGTATGAGCGTGATGAAATTGTTGAAGAATTGGTACGCTACTACCTAAAAGGACAAGGAGTCGATCTATAATCTATGAGAATTATGGGATTGGACGTCGGTTCAAAAACAGTAGGGGTGGCTATTAGCGATCCGCTCGGTTTCACCGCTCAGGGACTTGAAATCATCCAGATTAATGAGGACCAGGGCCAGTTTGGTTTTGACCGCATCAAGGAATTGGTTGACAGCTATAAGGTAGAACGCTTTGTAGTAGGTTTGCCAAAGAACATGAACAATACCAGTGGTCCGCGAGTAGAAGCCAGTCAAGCCTATGGTGCCAAGCTAGAAGAACTCTTTGGTTTGCCAGTAGACTATCAGGATGAGCGTTTGACAACGGTCGCTGCGGAGCGTATGTTGATTGAACAAGCAGATATCAGCCGTAACAAACGCAAGAAAGTTATTGATAAGTTGGCTGCTCAGCTGATTTTGCAAAATTATTTAGATAGAAAATTTTAAGACAGAGGAGAAACTATGTCACACGATCACAACCATGACCACGAAGAACGTGAATTGATTACACTAGTAGATGAGCAAGGAAATGAAACCTTGTTTGAAATTCTTTTGACCATCGACGGGAAAGAAGAATTTGGTAAAAACTATGTTCTGCTAGTGCCAGTTAATGCAGAAGAAGATGAAAATGGTGAAGTTGAAATTCAAGCTTACTCATTCATCGAAAATGAAGACGGAACAGAAGGCGAATTGCAACCAATTCCAGAAGACTCAGAAGACGAATGGAACATGATTGAAGAAGTCTTCAACAGCTTTATGGAGGAGTGATACAGTCTGGGAGACTGTATCAGCCCAACTCCCAGAAATTGGAGAGAGTTGGAACGTCCGGGGAACGTTTTTAGCCCAGTTCCTTAAAATAAGAGAGAACTGGTATGTCTGGGAGACTGTATCACCCCAACTCCTAGAAACTAGAAAGAGTTGGAACATCCAGTGGATGTTTTTAGCTCACGTTGAAATTCATAGTAGCTAGTGATTAGCTAACCAGGTAAGAGGTCGGGATTTTAGTCCCGACCTCGTTTTTTATTTGTAATCATACTTTGATGCGGTAGTTGATTGGACTTTTGTTAAGGAGACATGTATGTTTGAAGTAGAAAAATGGCTGCATAGTCGGATTGGTTTAAACTTTAGATCTGGACTTGGACGAATGCAGCGAGCTGTGGATTTGCTGGGGAATCCTGAGAAGACTTATCCTATTATCCACGTAACAGGTACTAACGGTAAAGGGTCAACTATTGCCTTCATGAGGGAGTTGTTTGTTGCTCATGGTAAAAAAGTTGGTACTTTCACCTCTCCTCATATCGTCAGTATCCATGATCGAATCTGTATTAATGGGCAACCGATTGCTGATGCAGATTTTATCCGTTTGGCGGAGCAGGTCAATGAGATGGAAAAGACGCTTTTGCAAACCTATGACCAGTTGTCCTTTTTTGAATTACTGACTCTGATTGCTTTGCTTTACTTTAAAGAGCAGGGAGTGGATCTGGTTCTGCTAGAAGTGGGGATTGGTGGTTTGCTTGATACCACTAATGTCGTAACAGGAGAGATTGCAGTTATTGCTTCGATTGGGCTAGATCATCAGGAGACCTTGGGCGATAGTCTGGAGGAAATAGCCGAGCAGAAAGCTGGTATTTTCAAGGCTGGCAAGAAGGCAGTCATTGCCAAGCTTACTCCAGAAGCGGAGCTTGTCTGTCAAAGTAAAGCGAGAGAGTTAGCTGTCGAACTTTATCAAGCTGGGCGAGACTTCACCTTGAATGCTGGGGATTTTTCAAGTAAGCTAGCAAACTTTTCACAGCTTGAAATCGGTTTAGAAGGTGCTTATCAGCAAGAAAATGCCGCCTTGGCTTTAGAAACTTTTCTTCTGTTTATGGCGTCAAGAGGTGAAAGGGTCGAAGAAGAGTTTGTCAGACGGGCTTTGAAGGAGACACATTGGGCAGGTCGATTGGAACGGATTCGTCCACAAATCTACCTAGATGGGGCTCACAATCTGCCAGCCTTGACTCGTCTAGTCGAGTTTATCCAAGGGAAAATCCAGCAAGGTTACCAGGTTCGCATCCTTTTTGGAGCACTTAAACGCAAGGATTATCAGGGGATGTTAGGCTATCTATCTAAGCAGTTGCCTGAGGTGGAACTTAAGGTAACAGGCTTTGACTACCAAGGCTCTCTGGATGAAAAGGATGTGGCGGGTTACGATTTGATTTCTTCCTATGGCGGTTTTATCAGAGAATTTGAAGAAAAGGCCAAAGATCAGGACTTGCTTTTCGTGACGGGCTCGCTCTACTTTATCTCGGAAGTCCGAGCGAGTTTGGTTGGAAGCGACGAGATTAGTTGACCTTATAGGCTTAAGTTGTTATACTTGAGGTAGGAGGTATATCTGGAAACGATTCCAGCAAAACATTGGCACAAAAGAAAGGAAATCGCTATGAAAACGAAAACATTCACACTTTCTATTGCTTCCCTAGCAATTCTTAGTCTTTTAGCAGCTTGTGGACCTAAGGCACAAGCCCCTACCCAGCAATCTGCTCAGCAATCATCTTCTCAACAAGAATCATCTTCTAGCGCTGCGACAAGTGCTAGTCAACCACAGGCGTCCTCAAGTCAGGACACTACTGTAGCTCAACCTACGAATATCGATGGTACCTATACTGGAAAAGATGAGAATGACCAAATCACTCTTGTTGTAACAGGTAAAACTGGTACATGGACTGAGGTCGAGCCAGATGGAGATAAGGAAATCAAGCAAGTCAGCTTTGAACCAGAAAATCAACGTGTCATTATCGGTGATGATGTCAAAATTTACACGGTTAATGGTAATCAATTGATTATCGACGATATGGACCGAGAGACATCTGACCGAGTGGTATTAACTAAGCAATAATGATTAAGTAAAAGTTCCAATGAGATGAAATCCATCTTTTTGGAGCTTTTTTCTTGAAAAAGTGGCTGGCTGTTCTTTACTAACTTTTTACTTAAAACGCTTACAAATATTTGTAAAACTTCTTATAAGGTCGTATACTTATAGTAAATAATCAAATAGCGCAAAGGCGCAGGAGGAAAAGCATATGGCTACATTTTACGTTCCGGCAGTTAACCTTATTGGTAAAGGTGTTGTAAATGAAGTAGGTCCGTATATCAAGGAACTGGGGTATAAGAAGGCCCTTTTGGTGACAGATAAGTTCATCGAAGGTAGTGATATTTTACCCAAAGTCCTAAAACCGTTAGATGCTGAAGGGATCGACTATGTAATCTTTAGCGATGTGGAGCCAAATCCGACTTGCAAGAACGTTACAGATGGGGTTGCTGCTCTGAAAGAGCATGGATGTGACTTCATCATCAGTCTTGGAGGAGGGTCTCCTCAGGATGCGGCTAGTTGTATCTCTATCATTGCTGCAAATGGTGGAAAACCACAGGACTACGAAGGTCTCCACAAGTCTACTAAAAAAGGGTTGCCAGTGGTTGCGATCAATACAACAGCTGGAACTTCTGCAGAAATCACCATTAACTATGTTATTACTGACGAAGAGCGCAAGGTCAAGATGGTAATGGTTGATAAGAACAGCCTTGCCCTTATCTCTGTCAATGATCCAGAACTCATGCTTTCAAAGCCGAAAGGATTGACAGCAGCGACAGGTATGGATGCTCTTACTCACGCTGTCGAAGCCTTGGTAACACCAGGTGCTTATAATGTGACCAAGAAACTTTCTATCGGAGCGATTGAACTCATCAAGGAGTATCTTCCTCGTGCTGTGGCAAATGGCCAAGATATTGAAGCGCGTGAGGCGATGGTCAATGCCATCTTCCTCGGTGGTATGAGCTTTAACAATGCTGGTTTGGGCTATGTTCATTCTATGGCTCACCAACTCGGTGCAGTTTATAACTTGCCACATGGTGTCTGCTGTGCCATGCTTCTTCCAGTTGTAGAGCGTGAAAATGCTAAACGTGTACCAGAAGCTTTCCGCAATGTAGCCAAGGCCTTGGGACTCCATGTTGAAGGGAAAACAGACCAGGAATGCGCTGACTATGCTATCGCTGAAATTGAAAAACTGTCTGAAACAGTAGGTATTCCGAAGAAACTCACCGAACTCGGTATCCAAGAAAAAGACTTTGACTTTGACTACCTTTCTAAGAATGCTTTGATTGATGCATGTGCGCCAGGCAATCCATTTATGCCAACTTTAGAAGAAACCATTGCTCTCTACAAAGAACTCTTCTAAAAATCAAGTAGAGTGGAAGGGACGTATTCCCCAACATATAAATAATATTGGAAAGAACTATCATTTTGGTAGTTCTTTTTAAGTTTCTTAATACCCTAGTTAAAAAGATAAAAAGGGATAGCACGTCATATAGTGAAGGAGTAATTTAAGAATCTTGCAGTTCTTGGAATAGTTTGAATAGAAAAAGGTAAAAGGTTGCCATCTACCCCTGAACTGAGGTATACTAGTAGAAACAGTAGTTTATCAAGCAGTTAAGGAGAATGTTAGAAAAGGAAGGGGGATGTATGACAGCTAGAAAAATGCAGCTACTCATGTCCAAATATGGTTTCAGTATTACCATCATGTTGGCAGAGTTGTTTATCATCTTTGGTTTATTTCTCTATCTAGGGCAGATGGCTCCAATTGTCTGGATTATCCTAGTCATTTTAGTGAGCTTAGCGACTATTGTATCGATTGTTAATCGATCTATGAATCCTGAGAGTAAGGTAACATGGCTATTAGTAGCCTTTGTGCCAGTGTTTGGTCCCTTACTCTATATCATGTTTGGAGAGCGTCGTTTATCTAAAAAAGAAATGAAGCAGCTAAAGCAGCTCCAATCAATGGTTGATCGAGAGGACAATAGCAGAGCTCTCCGTTTGGAGTTAAAAGAGCAAGACAAGTCGGCTTATGGCGTTATCAAATCTCTCCTCAGCATGGACACGAATGCCGATGTCTATGATCGAACGGATACACGATTTTTTGCATCTGGTGAAAGCATGTGGCATCAGATGCTAGAGGATCTCAGGAAAGCGGAGAAATTTATCTTTCTTGAGTACTATATCATCGAAGAAGGCTTGATGTGGAACAGTATTTTAGAGATTTTGGAAGAAAAGGCTGCTCAAGGAGTAGAAGTTAAGCTCCTCTACGACGATATTGGATGTATGGCAACCTTGCCTGGGGATTATACCATCCAGCTTCGTAGCCGAGGGATTGAAGCCCATAAATTTAACAAGGTGATTCCACGCTTGACTGTTGCTTATAACAACCGTGATCACCGTAAAATCATGGTTATCGATGGGCAGATTGCCTATACAGGTGGTGTCAATCTAGCAGACGAGTATATCAACCATATCGAACGCTTTGGTTATTGGAAGGATAGCGGTATTCGTCTGGATGGACCGGCAGTTAAAGCTTTTACCAGACTCTTTTTATCTGCCTGGTATATCAACCGTGGAGAGATTAGTGATTTTGACCAATACCATCTCGAAAATCAGCCCAAAGATGGGATGGGGCTCTGTATTCCCTATAGTAGTGGGCCAAAACCCATCTACAGAGCTCAAGTTGGAAAAACGGTTTACCAAAATCTTATCAATCAAGCTACAGATTACGTCTATATCACGACTCCCTATCTGATTGCTGACTACGATCTAACTGAAAGTATCAAAAATGCAGCTCTGAGAGGGGTAGATGTGCGAATTGTGACACCGTGTATCCCAGATAAGAAGGTTATTCAGTTAGTTACTCGAGGAGCCTATCCAGACTTGTTATCTGCGGGGGTTCGTATTTATGAGTACAGTCCGGGATTCCTTCATAGCAAGCAAATGCTTGTCGATGGAGAGGCAGCTACTGTGGGGACCATCAATTTTGACTATCGTAGCTTGCTCCACCACTATGAAAATGCCGTCTTACTTTATAGAACGCAGTCCATCATCGATATTGAAAGGGACTTCGAAGAGATTTTTAAAGTTTCTCAAGAAATTTATCCTCACACTATCAAAACCAGCTGGTATCAAAGCCTAATCAAGGAAATTGTCCAGTTGTTTGCACCTATGCTCTAACTATCCATCAAGATCTAGCCCAAGGCTGGATCTTATTTTTGTCTTCTTACGAATAGATAAGTAAAGGAGAAAACCATGCTTAATCTAGAAGATGATGATTTTATCAGAGAGTATAGAAACAGTCGATTCCACCGTTTTCGTGAAATCGAACGCTTTGCGCTATTGGATAAGAAATTCAGCAAATATCAATCCCAAGCTGACATTCCTGTAAGATTTTGATATACTAAAACAGATAAACTTAGAGGAGAAATTGAATGAACGTATACGGGAAAATAGATGAGAAACAAGAAGAATCTCATTACCAAGACTGGTCAGTGCCAGAGAAACGAGAAGGAGCTCCCATTCCCTTTTTTAGTATTTTGCTTTGGAGTTTAGTGGCCACAGCCATTTCGGTTGCCCTACCTAATATTTTTGGTTTAGTCAGTCCGCAACAAACCCAGGATCTTTATACCGGTTGGGCCTTGCATCAAAATGGTCAAATGTATACAGATTATTTTGGGACGGAGGGATTGCTCTATTATGTGCTAACCTACCTTTTTCAAGGCAGTATTCTGATTGCTTTGGTTGAGTGGTTGGCTTTGTTTGGAGCAGGTGTTTTTCTTTTTAAGGCTGCGGATACTCTTGTCGGCCAAGAAAATGAAGCGAAGCGAGTTGTCTTTATTCTATACTTGCTTGTAGCGGGCCTCGCTTTTGGTGGCGGTTATGCTCTCTTGCTAGCCCTGCCTTTCCTATTTTATTCATTGAGTATCGTTACAAATTATCTAGCTTTTCCAAAGGATGATAAAGGATTTGTACGAGTGGGGATGAGCCTTGCTCTCGCTTTCTTCCTTGCGCCAATCCCAACCGTCTTGTTTGCGGCTGTACTGGCCTTGGGCATCATCGGCTATAATCTAGCTAAAGGTCACTTTGTTCATGGCTTATATCAGTTCTTTGCGTCAGCCCTAGGATTTTCACTCTTATTCTATCCTTTAGGCTACTATACAGTGTGGACAGGTAGTTTTGGAGATGCCATTAGCCAGACCTTGTATCCGGTAAATACTCTTAGCCTCTTTTCAAATTCGCATTTGCTTGAAAATGCAGCCTTCTACGGTTTGCTTGCTATTGGATTAGGTTCCCTTGTCTTGCTCTTTACAGGCTTGTTCCAGTCAAAACCAGCCAAGCAATATGCCCTCTCAATTGCTGCTAGCTTGGGATTGTTGGTTTCTTTGGGAATCTTGATTCTCTCCAAAGAACCTATCAACGGTACTCGTCTTGTGGTGCTAATTCCTTTCTTGGTCTTGCTCCTTCTGACAGGAATCAAGGAAGATGTTTCGGATGGAGGCGGTCGTCGTAGAAGAAGACGTGAGAAACAAACTTCTTTCCTTAAAGGAAATTTCTATCTACCACTGATTGCCCTTGCCTACCTTATTGTTCTTCCTATCGTGAGTCGCTACCTTTCGCACCCAGCGACTTATCAGGAGAGAGACCGTCTTGCTAGCGTGGTTAAACAACAAACGAGTTCTGAGGATCGTGTCTATGCTTGGGATGATCGTCCTGATTTCTACCGTACCAGTGAGCGCTTGGCGCCAACTTCTCTATCAACTCCAACACTCTATACTGCAAGCGATGAAAATAAAACTAAACTGATGAATGACCTGAAAGAGAATCAACCGAAGATGATTGTGGTCAATCAAAAAGTTGCCTTGTGGTCAGATGTAGAGAGCTGGATCAGTGAAAACTATGAGCTTGTTCAGACAGATACTAGCGAGTTCAAACTATATAAATCAAAATAACAAAAAATCAATATCTTGTGGAATTTTAAAATTTTTAGGATTTTTAACACAAGATATTGATTTTTATTTTTAGAGTGGTATAATACTGAATATAAACAATTCAACAATATTTTAGAAAAGAGCATGGATATGATTGTATTAGAAGAAAAGCTTGCAACCGTTCCCACCTTGTTCGTTGAAAAACGAGATGGTAGACGTGTGGTGTTTGATGTAGACAAGATTGACAAGGCTCTCCACAAGGCGGCGGAAAAGGTTATGGACGTTACGCCTCTAGTAGAAAAACGCCTAAATGGTCTAGTTGAAAGAATCGTGACGGAAATTCACAGCCGCTTCCCTCAAGGTGTCAAGATTTACGAAATTCAAAATGTCGTAGAACATGAACTCCTTGAAGCCAAAGAGTATGCGCTGGCTGAGGAGTATATCACTTATCGGACACAAAGGGATTTTGAGCGCTCAAAAGCGACAGATATAAACTTTAGTATCCATAAACTTCTCAATAAAGATCAAGCAGTTGTTAATGAAAATGCTAATAAAGACAGCGATGTCTTCAACACCCAACGTGATTTGACAGCAGGGATTGTTGGGAAATCAATCGGGCTACAAATGCTTCCTAAGCACGTAGCTAATGCTCACCAAAAAGGGGATATCCACTATCATGACTTGGACTACAGCCCCTACACTCCGATGACCAACTGCTGTTTGATTGATTTTAAAGGCATGCTGGAAAATGGTTTTAAGATTGGAAATGCAGAGGTAGAGAGTCCCAAGTCTATCCAGACTGCGACAGCTCAAATTTCACAAATCATCGCCAATGTTGCTTCTAGCCAGTACGGGGGTTGCTCAGCTGACCGTATCGATGAAGTCTTGGCTCCGTATGCGGAGAAGAATTACCAAAAACACCTCAAAGATGCGGAAGAGTGGGTCTTGCCTGACAAACGGGAAGATTATGCTTGGAAGAAAACCCAAAAAGACATCTACGATGCCATGCAATCTCTCGAGTATGAAATCAACACTCTCTTCACTTCAAATGGCCAAACACCTTTTACTTCGCTCGGTTTTGGTCTGGGAACCAATCGTTTTGAGCGTGAAATTCAAAAAGCTATTTTAACCATTCGTATCAAGGGTCTTGGATCAGAACATCGTACAGCCATCTTCCCTAAACTCATCTTTACGTTGAAAAGAGGCCTTAACTTGGAAGAAGGGACTCCGAACTATGACATCAAACAGTTGGCCCTCGAGTGTGCAACCAAGCGGATGTACCCTGATGTCTTGTCCTATGATAAGATTATCGAGCTGACAGGTTCTTTCAAGGTTCCTATGGGCTGTCGCTCCTTCCTCCAAGGCTGGAAAGATGAAAATGGTGTTGAGGTCAATTCAGGTCGGATGAATCTAGGTGTTGTGACGGTCAATCTGCCTCGTATCGCCCTCGAGTCTGAAGGGGATCTGAATAAGTTTTGGGAAATCTTCAATGAGCGGATGAATATCGCAGAAGATGCTCTGGTTTACCGTGTTGAACGGACCAAGGAAGCAACACCAGCGAATGCCCCTATCCTTTATCAGTACGGAGCCTTCGGTCGCCGTCTCGGAAAAGAAGAAAGTGTTGACCAACTCTTTAAGAATCGCCGTGCGACAGTTTCGCTGGGCTACATCGGTTTGTACGAAGTGGCTACAGTCTTCTTTGGAAATAGCTGGGAAAGCAATCCTGAAGCCAAGGAATTCACACTGGATATTATTCGTGATATGAAACGTCGTGTGGAAGAGTGGTCTGACCAATATGGTTACCATTTCTCTATCTACTCCACACCGTCTGAAAGTCTGACAGACCGCTTCTGTCGCTTGGATACAGAGAAGTTCGGCTCTATTCCTGACATCACGGACAAGGAATACTACACCAACTCTTTCCACTACGATGTTCGTAAAAATCCAACACCGTTTGAAAAATTAGACTTTGAGAAAGTTTACCCAGAAGCAGGTGCGTCAGGTGGTTTCATCCATTATTGTGAGTATCCAGTTCTTCAACAAAATCCTAAAGCCTTGGAAGCTGTTTGGGACTATGCCTATGACCGTGTCGGTTATCTAGGGACCAATACTCCGATTGATCGTTGCTACAAGTGCGACTTTGAAGGGGATTTTGAACCAACTGAGCGAGGATTCGCTTGTCCCAACTGTGGCAATAGCGACCCTAAAACAGTAGACGTGGTCAAACGTACGTGTGGTTATCTGGGAAATCCTCAAGCGCGTCCGATGGTTAATGGACGCCACAAGGAAATCGCTGCGCGTGTCAAACACATGAATGGCTCTACTATCAAAACAGCTGGACATGAAGTAACAAATTAGAAGGAAATGGAATGGGGAAATACCAATTAGACGATAAGGGACGCGCACAAGTGACCCGTTATCACGAGAAACACTCGAAAGGTGGAACAGGTAAAAAAGAACGCTTGCTCAACCTCAGAGAACAGTTTTTAAACAAGAAAAAGAAAAAATAAAAGTGAGAGTCTGCTCTCACTTTTCTCTTAGGTGGGAGGGAAATATGGAACTACGCAGACCAAGTTTGGAAGATAAAGAAGCGATTTTAGAGATGATGGCAGAGTTTGAACAAGCACAGTCCCCTCACGACGGTGGATTTTGGGATGCTGAGAATTTTGTTTATGAAGAGTGGTTAGAAGAAAATCTTCAAGCGGAAGCGGGACTCAATATTCCTGAAAACTGGGTTCCTGCTATCCAGCTGGTTAGTTTTGACATAGCAGGCCAGGCTCTTGGCTTTCTCAACCTTCGTCTCCGATTAAATGACTACTTACTAGAAAATGGTGGGCATATCGGCTATTCCGTTCGCCCCTCTGAAAGAGGCAAAGGTTATGCCAAAGAAGCTCTCCGACAAGGCTTGCAAGTCGCCAAGGGAAAGAACATCAAAAAAGCGCTTGTGACCTGTAGCACAGAAAACCCTGCTAGTAGAGCAGTGATTGTGGCAAATGGCGGGGTGTTTGAGGATGTTCGCAATGGTGTAGAACGTTACTGGATAGATTTGGAGTAAAAGGATGACATGGAATACACCAAAACCAGGTGAATGGAAAAGTGAGGAGCTTAGTAAAGGGCGGATCATTGATTATAAGGCCTTTAACTTTGTCGATGGAGAAGGTGTGCGAAACTCTCTCTATGTATCAGGTTGCATGTTTCACTGCGAGGGGTGCTATAATGTTGCGACTTGGTCTTTCAA
>NZ_AJRH01000039.1:0-13106 GCF_000297015.1 Streptococcus sp. GMD6S
TCAATGAAAATCAAAGAGCAAACTAGGAAACTAGCCGCAGGCTGTACTTGAGTACGGCAAGGTGACGTTGACGTGGTTTGAATTTGATTTTCGAAGAGTATTATTTCTCAACGCGTGATTTGTTGGCAATATCAGCAAGGATAGCTTGAACAAAGTCATCAACTGAGACAGTTTGTGTTTCTTTTTGGCCGTAGCGACGAACGTTGACAGTTTCGTCTTCCATTTCCTTATCCCCAACAATCAATTGGTAAGGAATCTTGCTGGTTTGAGAAGCACGGATCTTGAACTGCATTTTTTCATTACGCTCATCTACGTCTGCACGGACACCGCGGTCACGGAGTTTCTTAGCAACTTCCCATGCGTAGTCCACGTGTTTTTCGTTAGATACTGGGATGAGGGTCACTTGATGTGGTGCAAGCCATGTTGGGAAGGCACCCTTGTAGTTCTCAATCAAGATGGCTGTGAAGCGTTCCATAGTTGAGATAACTCCACGGTGGATCATAACTGGACGGTGCTCTTCACCGTCAGCTCCAATGTATTTGAGGTCGAAGCGTTCTGGAAGCAAGAAGTCAAGCTGGATGGTAGAAAGGGTTTCTTCTTTTCCAAGGGCTGTCTTAACCTGAATATCCAATTTTGGTCCGTAGAATGCTGCTTCACCTTCAGCTTCAAAGTAGTCAACACCCATTTCATCAAGGGCCGCACGAAGCATAGTTTGGGCATTTTCCCACATCTCATCGTTGTCAAAGTACTTATGAGTATCTTGAGGGTCACGAAGAGAGAGACGGAAGCGGTATTCAGTCAAGTTGAAGTCTTCATAAACATCGATAATCAACTGAAGGGCACGTTGGAATTCTTCTTGGATTTGTTCTGGAGTAACAAAGAGGTGACCGTCGTTGAGAGACATTTCACGCACACGTTGAAGACCAGTGAGGGCACCAGATTTTTCGTAACGGTGCATCATCCCGATTTCAGCGATACGGATTGGCAATTCGCGGTAAGAGTGAACATGGTGTTTAAAGACTTGGATGTGGTGTGGGCAGTTCATTGGACGAAGAACGAATTCTTCACCGTCACCCATATCCATGGTTGGGAACATGTCTTCTTGGTAATGATCCCAGTGACCAGAAGTCTTGTAAAGCTCCACAGAAGCAAGTGGTGGAGTGTAAACGTGTTGGTAGCCAGAAGCCAGCTCCTTGTCGACAATGTAGCGTTCCAATTCACGACGGATAGTCGCACCGTTTGGCAACCAGAATGGAAGTCCTTGTCCGACTTCTTGTGAAATCATGAAGAGGTCAAGCTCTTTACCAAGTTTACGGTGGTCACGTTCTTTGGCCTCTTCACGCATTTGAAGGTAGTTTTTCAAGTCTTTCTTGTCAAACCAAGCTGTACCGTAGATCCGTTGCATCATCGCGTTGTCGCTATTTCCACGCCAGTAAGCACCAGCTACATGGAGAAGGTGGAAGATTTGGATGCGACCTGTTGACGGAACGTGTGGGCCACGGCAAAGGTCCACGTATTCACCCTGACGGTAGATAGTCAAACCACCCTCGTCTTCTGAGTGTTCTTCGATCAATTCCAACTTGTAAGGGTCGTCTTTAAAGATTTCACGGGCCTCGTCTTTGGTTACTTCCTCACGAATAGATGGGAAGTTTTCTTTGACGATTTTTTTCATTTCTTCTTCGATACGAGGCAGGTCTTCGTTAGAGATTTGACCAGCCTGATTGTCCGTATCGTAGTAGAAGCCATCTTCAATAGCTGGACCAACTCCCAAGTGAATGTCTGGGAAAAGGCGACGAGCTGCTTGGGCGAACAAGTGGGCAGCTGAGTGACGCAAGATCGGAAGGGCATCTTCGTGATCCGGTGTCACGATTTCGATGCTTCCATCTTCAGTGATAGCACGAGTCGTGTCAATGAGTTTGCCGTTGAATTTACCAGCCAAGGCTTTTTTAGCGAGGGAATTGCTGATAGATTGGGCAATTTCAAAAGTTGTAACGCCAGATTCGAATTCACGAACAGCGCCATCTGGGAAAGTAATCTTAATCATGGTTTTCTCCTTAAATATTTATTCTATTTTTGTTGGACAATTTTAAGAGCCGAGCAACTTCTTCCGCAGTCTGATTCTCTGATTGACTACCATCTGTTACGAGACTAGGATAGCCTAATAGCACCGCTTCCTTACGAACCATTTGAGCAAAAAGAATGTCTCGTTGCATCCAGTTTTCAAAAGCTTGCTCGGGGTTGGTTGTACCCTCTAAGACATAAGGAACCCATTCTCTCTGTATATAATGCTTTTTTTGAAAATCAGCTGTAGGAGTCAAGCATAGATAGGATGATGCTTGACATTCAAGCTCCTTTACCAAGTGAGGCAAAAGTCCTGCTCCCTCCACCAAGAGAGGTCTGTTTTGATTTTTTATCAAGTAAGATTTTACATAAGGAAAAATCTCTTCATAAAAGCGCCATTCTTCATCTGCCATCTCTTCTGGATTTCTCATCCAGATTTGTTCTGGATTTCTATCCTGCCTAAGAAGGCAAATTGGCTGTGAGTCTGCACTTGCTTGACTCATCATCTCTTCTACCAAATCATCCAGTTTGATATGAAGTAGTTGATACTGTCTAGCAAGAAGTGAGGCAATTGTTGACTTTCCACTACAAGGCGATCCGCCAATCATATAAAGCATCGTTCTTCCTCCTTCTGACAAAACAAAAAACGACATCCATAAAAGGACGTCGCAACGTGGTTCCACCTTCATTTATGTTCCTCAAAAAGAGGGACACCTCAGATTGGCTTTAACGTAGCCACCGTTTTATGTTTTCATAAAAGTCAGTAGAGTAGTATCAGTTTAGGCTTTCTATGCGTTTCCAGCAACCACGCACTCTCTAGTAGAAAGGGACTAAGTGACTTGTCTCTATGCATTATTATAGCATGATTGCGAGAATTTTCAAGGCTTTTATCCTATTTTTTTACTTTTCTGCTTGTTTGTAAGATGGCTAAGACCTCTACCTGATGCCATACCAAGTAGGGCGAAGATTTCATAGGCTACGAGATAAAGAAGAATGAACTCACCAAAGGTGATGATGGTAAAGCAATAGAGCAGTCCAATACCCAGCAACCACCAAAGTGAGAAATGAAACCGGTAGCTATAAAGAAGGGATACGATGAAGGTTGCTAAAGGTGAAAAGAGGATGATGTTGTTAATGTACAGTTCCTTCAGTGTATATGGGTCAGTGATGAGTAGTAAGAATAGCTCATAGAGGGGCCAGTAAAAGAAGAAAATGACAAGGTAGTATGGGATATACTTAAGATATTTTTTCATGGCAATAGTCCTCCAATCCTTGTTAAAAGAGTGCTACTGAAGAGTATCTTGCTATAAATGAGGATTCTCTTTACTTATATTATAGCAAGAAAGGAGTGATTTTCCAAGTTTTCTAGGAGAGCAGAAACGACTCTATTTTATGGCATTTCTGCTATAATACTAACAGAAGAAGTAAGAGGAAATGAGGAGAAAGAATGACCAAAATAGCAGTTCTTTCAGACATACATGGAAATACGACAGCTTTGGAAGCTGTTCTGGCTGATGCAAGAGCGGCAGAGGTAGATGAGTACTGGCTTTTGGGAGATATTCTGATGCCAGGAACAGGGCGTAGAAGGATATTGGACCTCTTAGCTAGCTTGCCCATCACTGCAAGAGTGCTGGGGAATTGGGAGAATAGTCTCTGGCGAGGCCTACATCGTAAGTTAGATCCTACAAAAGTGAGTCATCGTTATCTCCTGCGCCAAAGTCAGTACATCTTAGAAGAAATTAGCCCTAAAGAAATCGAAGACCTCCACGATCAACCTATGCAAGTTCATCGTCAGTTTGGTGATTTGATGGTAGGAATCACTCACCATCTCCCTGATAAAAACTGGGGTAGAGAGTTGATTCATACGGGAAAGCAAGAAGATTTTGATAGATTGGTGACGAATCCACACGCGTCTATCGCAGTATATGGCCATATTCATCAACAGTTGCTTCGTTACGGAAGTGATGGACAGTTGATTCTTAATCCAGGTTCCATTGGACAACCTTTCTTTCTAGATGCGAAGTTGCGTAAGGATCTACGGGCTCAGTATATGATTATAGAGTTTGATGAAGCAGGTTTGTCTGATGTTGATTTTCGTCGAGTGGATTATGATGTAGAAGCTGAATTGCAGTTGGCTAAGGATTTGAAGCTCCCCTATTTCCAGGTCTACTATGAAAGTTTGGTAAATGGGATTCACCATACTCATAACCATGAATTGTTAGGTCAGATTAGTGAACAAGAAGGTTATGATCAGGATGTTGAACTCTGGATGGAAAGAGACAAGAAAGATTGGTTTTAAGAGGACTTCTAGCTAGAAATCAGATAGTCTAGTGACTGCTGTTTCGCGATAAGTCGAACTGGATACGAATTGACGGCTTCTCAAATTTATGTTAGAATAACGGAATATAACTAATTTGAATCTCATACTAATTGATATTCAAAATAAGCGGAGACAGATAATGAAACCAGAAGAGTTACACGCTATTGCCTCGGAGTTGGGCATGCAATTTGACGAAGATTCGCGTAGTATTTATGGCACGCAGTCAGGCTATTTACTTTTCCTGCAAGAAACTGACGTGAAAAATCAGTTTCGACTTTGTGTCAGTGTGAGTTTGAATGGAAATCCTGCTGATACAGAAGAAAATGAATTGGTTTGGGATGAGTTTAAGAGTGAATCTCTTCCAAACTTGTCGACCTTGTCTATCAATCAGTACCTTGTTTCTTTTGTCGTAAAAGGTGCAATGCGCAAATCAAAAACAATTGAAAAGCTACAGACGCTCATAACAGACCTTGTTGCATTCCTTGAAACCCATCATTTCGTCCAAGTGTGTGCCTACAGTGGTCAGGAGGGCCCCGTTGGTCTCTATCAATTAGGCGATTCAATTTTCCTTATCAATGAGGAAAGTTATCAATTGCTGAAGAGTAATCTTCAGATTGAGGTAGATTCTTATCAAAACCAGAAGGAAAATGTTCTTCTTGGAGCAGTTGGTGCCTTGCTAGGAGCCTTGGTTGGTGGAGCAGTTGCTCTATTTATCGCGCGTCTAGGTTATGTAGCTATGGTAGCAGGTATTGTTCTGGGGATTTGTACCATTAAAGGATATGAAATCCTTGGAAGAAAGGTATCTCGAAAGGGGATTGTGATTTCCTCTATTTGGATGGTGATTACTGTCTTTCTAGTAAATCAAATTGACTTGGCGATGGAAGTCGTTGCCAAACTAGGGGTTGAGTTTCCCTTTGCTTTCCGAGTGGTGAATCAATTAATCTTTAGCGGTGATTTCCCAGATAACTATTTTTATAATCTAGCTATGTTAGCTGTGTTTACCTTAGTTGGTGCTGGGGTGTCTATCAGCTCGGTTTGGTCAAGTCATAAAACAAAAGGGATTGTCCGTAAAATTGCATAAAAAAATAAGTCTTTGTATGTCCTCCGCTGTTCTGGGTACCAAGAGGGATACAGGACTTTTTGCATGGAGAAGGTAATCATTTGTTAATATTTGACAGGATAAGCAAAAAAGGTATAATGTTTATACGGGAAAAGATGAATAAAATATCAATGAAAGGAGAAGAAGATGCAAATTTCAAGCCGATTTACAATTGCGACTCATATGATGATTATTATTGCAATGCAGGATACAGACAGCAAGGTAACCAGTGATTTTCTTGCGGCTAGTGTCGGAGTTAATCCAGTCATTATCCGTAAGACTTTGTCGCAACTCAAAAAAGCAGGATTGATTTCAGTTGCGCGTGGGACGGGCGGTACCGAGATTATAAAGGACCTCCAAGATATTAGCCTTTTTGATGTGTATCAGGCTGTCGAATGTCTAGGAAAATCTGGCAAACTCTTTAGTTTCCATGACAATCCCAATCCTAACTGTCCAGTAGGGGCTAATATTCATAAGGTCTTGGATCAGAAATTGCTGGATATCCAAGTAGCTATGGAAAATCAACTTCGTCAGATGAGTCTGGCTCAGGTTGTGGCAGATGCAGAAGCAAGAATAGCAAAATAAGAGGACTAGGCTCCTCTTTTTCTATTGCCATAATTATGGTACAATGTAGACATTAAAGGAGGAGACTATGTACTTTATCACAGGATTTTTTGTCCTACTTTTTCTCGTTTCGTTTTTAAGGGACAATCGTAGTCTCTGGAATCCAGCTCTCTTGCTTTTGTCTCTGCTTTTTTCTTATATGTCTATTGCCAATCTTTTTTACGAAGCTGGGCAGAAAGAAGTGCACATGGTTTTCTTTGCAGGGATTTTTCTCCTGCTGCCTCTTTTAGTTTTTCTAAGTGGTTTTTTCCTTATTTATAATGGATTTGTGTTATTGAAAAAAGAAGGAAAATCCAAGGCAAATTATTTGTCTCTAGGATTAGGCTGCGTGATTCTATTCTTTTTTGTGATCATGGCGATTCGAGTGAGCGATACCAAGGGCTTGTTTTACACCAATCATCTAGTGAATATTATCTTTTTCTTTTTGATTTATTCGTATTTGATTTTTGGTTTTGCCTTTGCAGGATTTCTGCTTTATTCCATTCTGTATCTTTTCATTCCTAAGAAAAAATATTATGATTTTATCATCATTCACGGAGCAGGCTTGTTGAATGGAGAAAAAGTCACTCCCTTACTGAAGAGTCGCATTGACAAGGCAGTAGAAGCTTATCACCAGTCTCTCAATCCCAATGTTAAAATCATCGCAAGTGGTGGTCAAGGTGGGGATGAGAAGATTTCCGAGGCTCAGGCAATTTGTAATTATTTGCTGGAAGAGACGGATGTTCCGAGAGAAGCGATTCTCCTAGAGGAAGACTCAACGACGACCTATGAGAATCTTCTCTTCTCAAAAGAAATGGGAGAGAAGCTGGTGGCCAGTCCACGTTTTCTCTTTGTGACCAATGATTACCATGTTTTTCGTACCAGTACCTATGCTCGCCGTATTGGGATGAAGGGAGATGGTCTTGGTTGCCGTACAGCCGCCTACTATATCCCATCAGCCTTTATTAGAGAATATATTGCTCTATGTGTGAAGATGAGATGGCTTTTTATCGCTTTCTATGTTTTGTTGATTTTAGCTCTGATTTTCTCTTATAGAGGTATTTTATGGTAATCAAAAAATCAGCTCTCCATTTTTGCGGAGAGCTGATTTTTATTCTGCAGCTTGTTGCCAACGTTTTGCTAGCTTATGAGACAAGCTAGAAATAGCAAAGTTAAAGATAAAGTAAATCAAGGCAATCAGGATATACAGACTGAAGACCTGCTCTGGTTCGAAATAGCGTCCCATGAGAATTTGGCTAGCGCCAAAGAGTTCTTGTAGGGCGATAACAGAGTAGAGAAGGCTGGTATCCTTAATTACAGTTACAAACTGAGAAATGATGGCTGGCAGCATTTTACGGATTGCTTGTGGGAGAATGATGTAGTAGAGGATTTGGGCTGAAGTGAATCCTTGCGACATTCCTGCTTCGTACTGGCCCTTGTCCACGGCATTGAGGCCACCTCGGATAATCTCAGCCAAGGCTGCTGAGGTAAAGAGGGTAAAGGCGGTAATGCCAGCTGGTGTCGACTTCATCTTGAAAACCAAAAAGATGGTGAAAATCCAGAGAAGGTTGGGAACGTTACGTACAAACTCGATATAAATGCTGGAGATGATCCGTAAAACAGGATTTTTTCCATTTCTCATAACCGCAAGTACCGTCCCGATCAGGGTAGAGAGGACAATGGCAATCAGAGAAATGTAGAGGGTTAAGCCAAATCCTTTAAAGATAAAGACTAGGTTATCTGGGGTCAAAACTTCTAAAATAGATTCCATAGTAACCTCCTAAAGTGAATAGGCTTTTTTGTTGGCTTGCTCCATCTTGCGACCAAACTGGGCAACAGGGAAGCATAGGGCAAAGTAGAGAAGAGCAGCACCTAAAAAGGCTGGGATATAGTTTCCGTTGAGAGCCGACCAAGACTTAGTCACAAACATCAAGTCTACTCCAGAGATGATAGCTACGGTAGAGGTGTTCTTGATGAGGTTAACGATTTGGTTGGTCAAAGGTGGGAGAATGATACGGAAGGCCTGAGGCAAGATAATCAAGCGCATGGCACTGATATAGGTAAAACCTTGCGACAAGGCGGCCTCCATCTGACCACTAGGAATAGACTGAATCCCTGAACGAATAACCTCCGCAATATAGGCACCGTGATAGAGCCCGACGCAGAGAACAGCTGTCCAATAAATTGGAATCATGATGGTGTGTTCACTGATAAGAGGCAAACCATAGAAGACGATGACAAACTGCACCAAGAGGGGAGTATTTTGGTAAAATTCGACAAAGATACGAGCCAAAACACGCAAGAATGGGCGTTTACTAGTTGACATGGCCCCAAAGAAGATGCCCAAAACCATGGCGAGGATAAAGGAACCAACCGCTAGGGCAAGGGTAAAGAGGAAACCATTGAAAAATTGTCCAAAATCCTGAAAATAGGCTGTCCAAGATGATAAATCTGTCATGGGATGTCCTCCTTAATCTGCGGTATGGCTAGATGGTTTGAGTTTGTAACGGTCATAGAGTTTCTGCAAACTACCATCCTTGCTCCATTTAGTGACCAAGCTATCAAGATAGTCGTTTAGCTCGGTATTTGATTTTTTGGTGACGATACCGTAGTCAGATGGCTTGAAACTATCATCTAGTAGTTCTGTCCGTTTGCTGATGTAGCCAGAGAGGATAGAGCGGTCCACGGAAAAGGCATCAATACGGTGAGCGTGAAGGGAAGTAATCAATTCTGGGTAGGAACCAAGTTCGACGAATTTAAAGGTTAGACCTTTCTTTTTACCCAATTCAGTAATCAGGCGTTGGGTGATGGAACCTTGGGCAACCCCAATCGTTTTACCGTTTAGGTCCTCAATACTTTTGATGTTGGCGGATTTATTGACCAAAAAACCAGAAGCGTCCGTATAGTAGGGACTGGTGAAGTTGTATAGTTTTTTACGTTCGTCTGTGATGGTGAAGGTTGCGATATCCATGTCGACCTGTTCATTGTCTAGGAGCGGTCCACGAGTTTGCGCGGTAACAGGAACGTAGCGAATCTTGACTTTGAGTTCGTCTGCAATCATCTTGGCCAAGTCCGTTTCGATACCAGAATAGGTCCCGGTCTTGGGATCCTTGTAGCCAAAATTGGGAACGTCTTGTTTGACACCGACAACTAGTTCGCCTCTTTTTTGAATGTCTGCCACACTGGTATCGGCTTGGACTGGTTTGGCAGCAGTAAGGCTGAAAAGGCTAATCAATAATGCGTATAAAAAGAATTTCTTTTTCATAGGCGCCTCCTTATTTGACTTTGTCACTTTCGTGGTTGATAATTTTGCTGAGGAATTGTTGGGCACGAGGTTCGCTTGGATTGTCAAAAAAGTCATCGACATCTGTCGTGTCTACTAAAACCTCTCCGTCGGCCATAAAGATAATGCGGTCCGCAACTTCACGGGCAAAGCCCATTTCGTGGGTAACGATGATCATATTCATCCCATCATGTGCCAGTTTTTGCATAACTGCTAGAACATCTCCGATGGTTTCAGGGTCAAGGGCAGATGTTGGTTCATCAAAGAGGAGGAGTTCCGGATGCATGGCAAGACCACGTGCGATGGCGATTCTCTGTTTTTGTCCACCAGACAGCATAGCTGGGTAGGAATCTTTCTTGTCCCACATATTTACAAATTCCAGATATTTTTGGGCTGTTTTTTCAGCTTCTTTTTTATCAGTTCCAAGAACTTTAACGGGAGCAAGTGTCACATTTTCTAACACTGTTTTGTGTGGATAAAGATTAAAATGTTGAAAAACCATGCCAACTTCCTTACGAAGAGGAACTAAATCTTTCTGACTAGCACCTGCTACTTGGTGTCCATTGACCAGGAGACTTCCTTTGTCAACAGCCTCTAAACCATTGATCGTACGGATAAGAGTGGACTTCCCAGAGCCGGAAGGTCCAAGCAGGACAACAACTTGTCCTTTTTCAAAACGGAGATTAATGTCGCGGAGTGCGTGGTAGTCTCCGTAATATTTTTCGACGTGTTTAAATTCTACTAAAGCCATGAGAGATCTCCTTTGTGTTATATTTTATAACATGATTCTACACCAAAAGAATGTTCTTGTCAAATCATATCTGAAAAAAATTCACTAAAATGTTATAAAAAAGCAATCTGAATAGAGAAAATGCCTAAATCATGTTATAATGAAACGATAGAATTCTTAGAAAGAGTGGATGTCTTTTTGATAACTCCTACTTATGAATGGCAGTTTGCCCCGCAGGTTGAAGATGCGGATTTTACAAAGATAGCCAAGAAGGCTGGGCTGGGTCCTGAGGTGGCTCGCTTATTATTTGAAAGAGGGATTCAGGATGAAGAAAGTCTAAAGAAGTTTTTAGAACCTTCTTTAGAGGACTTACATGACCCCTATCTGCTCCATGATATGGACAAGGCAGTGGAACGGATTCGTCAGGCCATTGAAGAAGGGGAAAACATTCTCATCTATGGAGACTACGATGCGGATGGTATGACTTCAGCTTCGATTGTGAAGGAAAGTTTGGAACAGCTTGGTGCTGAGTGCCGTGTTTACCTACCCAATCGTTTTACCGATGGCTATGGTCCCAATGCCAGTGTTTATAAATACTTTATCGAGCAAGAGGGTATTTCCTTGATTGTGACAGTGGATAATGGGGTTGCGGGTCACGAAGCAATTGAACTGGCCCAGTCTATGGGAGTGGATGTCATTGTGACCGACCACCATTCCATGCCGGAAACCCTTCCTGATGCCTATGCGATTGTTCACCCTGAGCATCCAGATGCGGATTATCCCTTCAAATATTTGGCCGGATGCGGAGTGGCTTTCAAGCTAGCTTGCGCTCTTTTAGAAGAAGTGCAAGTGGAATTGCTTGATTTGGTCGCTATCGGTACCATTGCTGATATGGTGAGTTTGACGGATGAGAATCGCATTTTGGTCCAATATGGTCTGGAAATGTTGGGACATACCCAGCGCATTGGACTACAAGAAATGCTAGACATGGTTGGAATTGCTGCTAATGAAGTAACAGAAGAAACGGTTGGTTTCCAGATTGCCCCTCGTTTAAATGCCTTGGGGCGCTTGGATGATCCTAATCCTGCCATTGATTTGCTGACTGGATTTGACGACGAGGAAGCTCATGAGATTGCCCTCATGATTCACCAGAAAAATGAAGAGCGCAAGGAAATCGTTCAGTCAATCTATGAAGAAGCTAAGACCATGGTTGATCCTGAGAAAAAGGTCCAGGTTTTGGCCAAGGAAGGCTGGAATCCTGGCGTTCTGGGTATCGTTGCTGGTCGTTTGTTGGAAGAACTAGGGCAGACAGTCATCGTTCTTAATATAGAAGAAGGTCGCGCCAAGGGTAGTGCTCGTAGTGTGGAAGCGGTCGATATTTTTGAAGCTCTGGATCCCCATCGAGACCTCTTTATCGCCTTTGGCGGCCATGCTGGTGCAGCTGGAATGACGCTGGAAGTTGAGAAACTTTCAGATTTATCTCAGGTTTTAGAAGACTATGTCCGTGAAAAAGGTGCAGATGCTGGTGGCAAGAATAAGTTAAATCTAGATGAAGAGTTGGATTTGGAGACTCTTAGTTTAGAAACGGTTAAAAGCTTTGAACGCTTGGCACCCTTTGGGATGGATAATCAGAAACCTGTCTTTTATATCAAGGATTTTCATGTCGAAAGTGCCCGTACTATGGGAGCAGGCAATGCCCACCTCAAACTAAAAATTTCCAAGGGTGAGGCGAGTTTTGAGGTGGTGGCCTTCGGACAAGGGAGATGGGCGACAGAGTTTGCTCAAACCAAGAATTTAGAATTGGCAGTCACCCTGTCTGTCAACCAATGGAATGGCCAAACTGCCCTCCAGTTGATGATGGTGGATGCACGTGTGGAAGGTGTTCAACTCTTTAACATTCGTGGGAAGAATGCAGTCTTGCCAGAAGGGGTTCCAGTTTTAGATTTCTCTGGAGAGGTGCCGGATTTGGCGAATAGTGATGCTGTGGTTGTGAAAACCATTCCCGAGGATATTACCTTGCTGAAGACCATTTTTCAGGAACAGGATTTCTCAGCTGTCTATTTCAAAAACGACATTGACAAGGCCTACTATCTGACAGGTTACGGGACTAGAGAACAGTTTGCAAAATTGTACAAGACTATTTACCAGTTCCCAGAGTTTGATATTCGCTACAAGCTGAAAGATCTGGCGGCTTATCTCAATATCCAACAAATCTTGCTGGTCAAGATGATTCAAGTCTTTGAAGAGCTAGGCTTTGTAACGATCAAAGATGGTGTCATGACAGTCAATAAAGAAGCGCCGAAAAGGGAAATAGCTGATAGTCAGATTTACCAAAATCTCAAACAAACTGTAAAAAATCAAGAAATGATGGCGCTGGGGACAGTGCAAGAAATTTATGATTTTTTAATGGAGTAATAGATAGAAAGGGACTGAGATGACCTATCTCGGTCTCTTTTTGACGGATAAATGCTTGGTGTGGGAGTGGTTGATAAGATAGTCTTTTGAGTGGTCTACTGATGTTAAGATTGGGGAAATGATTCATTTTTATTCTCTTCTATCACTTTATACGATGTCTGCTTTTAAACCTTATGTAGTAAAAGTATAAATTTTTGTAACATGACTAAAATATAACTCTAAACGAACTGACATGTAAATCAAGTATGATTTTCTTATCAAGAAAATATAAGGGGAATCTAGTTATGAAAAAAACAGTTACGAAACTGACTCTTGGTTTGACTTCTACCGCTATTTTAGCTACAGTTGGGGCTCAAACTGTCCATGCCAACTCTTACGTTGTCCAAGACGGTGATTCATTTTATGCCATTGCAACTGCAAACGGCATGGATCCGCATGAGTTGGCAGCTATGAATGGAAAAACCATCTTTGACACTATCCACCCAGGCGATGTATTGGAAGTGAGTGGTTCCGCTCAGGCTAGCTCAACCTACAGTGCTCCAGCTAGCACTGCGAACGTGGTATCAGATACAGAGGATGTTGTCGAAAAGACTCC
>NZ_AJRH01000040.1:0-13025 GCF_000297015.1 Streptococcus sp. GMD6S
AAAGCAGTGCTTTGAGCAACCTGCGGCTAGCTTCCTAGTTTGCTCTTTGATTTTCATTGAGTGTCAATCTGTACCCACACAATTATCCTTTTTCTATCTTGTACTTCATTCTAATCTGGCTTAAAATGAAATGGTAGCTACCAATACAAATGATGAGGATTAAGAAATGACTGAAAATCGTTATGAACTAAATAAAAACTTGGCACAGATGCTCAAAGGTGGGGTTATCATGGACGTTCAGAACCCTGAACAGGCTCGTATCGCAGAGGCTGCTGGTGCGGCAGCTGTTATGGCCTTGGAGCGAATTCCAGCTGATATTCGTGCAGCTGGTGGGGTTTCCCGTATGAGTGATCCAAAGATGATTAAGGAAATCCAAGAAGCGGTCAGCATTCCAGTGATGGCCAAGGTTAGAATTGGGCATTTTGTTGAAGCTCAGATTTTAGAGGCTATTGAGATTGACTATATCGATGAGAGTGAAGTGCTGTCTCCAGCAGACGACCGTTTCCATGTGGACAAGAAGGAATTCCAAGTTCCTTTTGTCTGTGGAGCTAAGGACTTGGGTGAAGCCTTGCGTCGTATCGCTGAAGGAGCTTCCATGATTCGGACAAAAGGAGAACCGGGTACAGGAGACATCGTTCAAGCCGTTCGTCATATGCGCATGATGAATCAAGAAATACGCCGTATTCAAAATCTACGCGAAGATGAACTCTATGTCGCAGCAAAAGAACTCCAGGTTCCTGTTGAATTGGTCCAATACGTTCATGAACATGGAAAATTGCCAGTTGTAAACTTCGCAGCTGGAGGTGTGGCAACGCCAGCAGATGCTGCGCTGATGATGCAACTGGGGGCAGAGGGTGTTTTTGTTGGTTCAGGTATTTTCAAGTCAGGAGATCCTGTTAAACGAGCAAGTGCTATTGTTAAGGCCGTAACCAACTACAAAAATCCTCAAATTCTAGCTCAAATCTCTGAAGATCTAGGGGAAGCCATGGTTGGTATCAATGAGAATGAAATCAAAATTCTTATGGCAGAGCGAGGAAAATAGATGAAAATCGGAATATTAGCCCTGCAGGGTGCCTTTGAAGAACATGCTAAAGTGCTAGAAAAGTTAGGTGTTGTTAGTGTTGAAATCAGAAATTTAGACGATTTTCAACAGCATCAGAGTGACTTGGTGGGTTTGATATTACCTGGCGGTGAGTCTACAACCATGGGCAAGCTCTTGCGTGACCAACAGATGTTGCTTCCCATCCGAGAAGCTATTTTATCTGGCCTTCCAGTTTTTGGTACTTGCGCAGGCTTGATTTTGCTGGCTAAGGAAATCACTTCTCAGGAAGAAAGTCATCTAGCGACTATGGACATAGTAGCTGAGCGCAATGCCTATGGGCGGCAACTAGGAAGTTTTTATACAGAGGCAGAATGTAAGGGAGTCGGTCAGATTTTCATGACCTTTATCCGTGGTCCGATTATCAGCAGTGTTGGAGAGGGTGTGGAAGTTTTAGCAACAGTTGATGATCAAATCGTTGCAGCCCAAGAAAAAAATATGCTGGTAACTTCTTTTCATCCAGAATTGACAGATGATGCTCGCTTGCACCAGTATTTTATCAATATGTGTAAAGAAAAAAGTTGAGAAAAGATTCTCAACTTTTTTACATGTAATAAACAATGGCGATGTATTGGAGTGCAGATGCCGCTAGGATAAAGAGATGCCAAATCATGTGGAAATAAGGTTTTTTCTTAGCGTAAAATCCAGCTCCAACTGTATAACAGAGTCCACCAGTTACCATAAGACTCCAGAAAATTGGCGTTGTTTGACTGATAATGGCAGGAATGATAGCCAGAACCAACCAGCCCATGATCAGGTAAAGGGCAAGGCTGAATTTCTCATTGACCTTTTTAGCAAAGATTTTATAGAGGATGCCAAAGATGGTCGTTCCCCACTGAATGGCAATAATCAGATAGCCAAACCAGTTATTCATCAAAGTCAATACGACCGGCGTATAAGAGCCTGCGATAGCCACGTAAATCATAGAATGGTCGATGATTCGCAAGACGTATTTGTGGGTCGAACCATAGGCCATAGAGTGGTAAATGGTTGACGAGAGGAACATGAGAAAGAGACTGATAACAAAAATAGAGACGCCAAAGGATGATAAAAACCCGTGTGCTTCATAACTATAGGTGGATGAAATAGGGAGTAGGATGAGCATGATAACGGCACCCACAGCATGGGTCACACTATTAGCAATTTCCTCTCCAAAACTGAGCTTTTTACTGAGTTTTAGACTGGTATTCATTGGATTTCCTCCTCTTCTTTGATAAGGATTAAGTCTAGAGTTTGATGATAGAGTTTAACCGTTTGACAGCTGGTTTGGATAATAGGGTTTTTTGGATCAATCCCATGGTTCATGTAGTCTACAAAAGCGTCGTAGAGCTGGTCTGAGCTCGATTGAGTTTGCAGAGTATTGAGGGTCTGAGCGATTTCTTGGATTGAAAAGACAGACTTGAGAGTAGTGATGGCAATCAAACGGGCAATCTGTTTGCGTTGGTATTTTTTCTTGTCTGGCTTTGTCAGGTAACCATGTTTGACATAGTTATTGACCATGGATGCTGTTAGCCCCTTGTCCTTATCTGGAGAGATAGGGGCACAGACTTGATTGACATAAAGCAAAACCTGATCCAGATAGAGGTCAATGTTCGGAATGTCTTCCCATTTTGGGTAGGAAAAGTTAGAATTCATTTCCAACTCCTTTTTATCTAGTTTTAATAACTAGATTATAAAATAATAAAAAACAAAAGTCAAGTTTCAACTGCTTGTAGAAAGTTTTAAATTATGCTATGATGAGAGAAACTAGTTAGAAATGAGGGGAAAAGATGGAGATTCGTTTAGCTTTTCCAAACGAAGTAGATGCCATTATGCAGGTGATGGAGGATGCTAAAAAGTGCTTAGCCAAGTCTGGTAGCGACCAGTGGCAAAATGGCTATCCAAATGCCGACATCATTATCGATGATATCATCTCAGGTCAAGCCTATGTGGCCTTGGAAGAAGGAGAACTACTAGCCTATGCTGCTGTGACCAAGAGTCCAGAGAAAGCCTATGAAGCCATTTATGAAGGAAGTTGGCAGGGGGGAGAATCAGAATATCTGGTCTTGCACCGTATCGCTGTGGCAGCAGATGTCCAAGGACAAGGTGTTGCTCAGACTTTCCTAGAAGGCTTGATTGAAGGTTTTGATTATCTAGATTTTCGTTCAGATACGCATGCAGAAAACAAGGTCATGCAGCATATCTTTGAAAAGCTAGGCTTCCAACAGGTTGGTAAAGTTCCAGTTGATGGGGAACGTTTGGCCTATCAGAAATTAAAAAAATGAAGCAGAATAAGTACACAAAAATGCTCTACCCGTCGCCAATTGGAACCTTATCCTTAGTTGCTGACGAGCAATATCTGTATGGAATTTGGGTACAGGACCAAACCCATTTTGAGAGGGGATTAGGGGATGAAACGATAGAAGAAGTTGCTAGCCATCCTGTATTAGAGCAAGTTATTTCCTATTTAGATACCTATTTCGAAGGCAGTGTTCAGGACCTATCTTACTTACCTTTGGCTCCTATTGGAACGGATTTTGAAAAGCGGGTCTGGGCTTATTTACAGGCCATTCCTTATGGACAAACAGTAACTTACGGACAAATAGCGGAAGACTTGCAAGTAGCTTCTGCCCAAGCGATTGGCGGAGCAGTGGGGCGTAATCCTTGGTCCATCCTCGTACCCTGTCATCGTGTGCTGGGGTCAGGCAATCGTTTGACAGGCTATGCATCGGGAGTCGAAAAGAAAGCCTGGCTCTTGCAACATGAAGGTGCAGCATTTCAAGAAAATAAAAAATAGAAAGAAAAGAAGATGTTAGAATTTATCGAATACCCAAAATGTTCAACTTGTAAGAAAGCAAAAAATGAACTAGACCAACTCGGTGTGAACTATAAAGCTGTCCACATCGTAGAAGAAACACCAAGTGAAGACGTGATTTTGGACTGGTTGGAAACTTCCGGTTTTGAAGTGAAACAATTTTTCAATACCAGCGGGATCAAATACCGCGAACTGGGCTTGAAAGATAAGGTGGGAAGTTTGTCAAAACAAGAAGCAGCCAAGCTTCTAGCCAGTGATGGTATGTTATTGAAACGTCCAATTTTGGTGGAGAATGGTGCTGTTAAACAAATCGGCTATAGAAAACCCTATGAGAACTTAGGTTTGAGATAGTTTTTATTTATCTCCTTGATAGGTAAAATATATAGCCTCCCTGTTTTAAAGTGTGATAAACTAGAAGATAGACAAAGTCTGATCAGCCCGTAGCAAATAATTTGCTTGCGAGCAGAAGTATGATAGAATGAATCATTATCAGGAGAGGATGTTTTTATGACTGTTACAACATTTTTAGCATCAGATTGGTACCAAAGTTTGATGCAATTCATTCCGGATGGTAAGCTCTTTAGTTTGCGTTCGGTCTTTGATGGAATTCCAAGGATTGTCCAACAACTGCCTACAACCTTGATGTTGACGCTTGGAGGTGCACTCTTTGGTTTGCTACTTGCCCTGATTTTTGCCATTGTTAAGATCAATCGTGTTAGGATTTTATATCCCTTGCAGGCCTTTTTCGTCAGCTTCTTAAAAGGTACCCCAATCCTAGTTCAACTTATGTTGACCTACTACGGAATTCCTTTAGCACTGAAAGCTATCAACCAACAATGGGGAACTGGTCTCAATATCAATGCGATTCCAGCAGCGCTTTTTGCGATTGTGGCCTTTGCTTTTAATGAGGCGGCTTATGCAAGTGAAACGATTCGTGCGGCCATCCTTTCTGTTAATCCAGGTGAAATTGAGGCGGCACGCAGTCTGGGGATGACTCGTGCGCAAGTATACCGTCGCGTGATTATTCCAAATGCAGCGGTGGTAGCGACACCGACTTTGATTAATTCCCTTATCGGTTTGACCAAGGGAACTTCTCTAGCCTTTAGCGCAGGTGTTGTGGAGGTCTTTGCCCAAGCTCAGATTTTAGGTGGAGCAGATTACCGCTATTTTGAGCGCTTTATCTCTGTTGCTCTCGTTTACTGGGTGGTCAATATCGGAATTGAAAGCCTCGGCCGTTTCATCGAGAGAAAAATGGCTATCTCAGCGCCGGATACAGTATCTACAGATGTGAAAGGAGACCTTCGTTAATGATTAAGATTTCGAATTTAAGCAAATCCTTTTCAGGACAGACAGTCTTGAATCATCTGAACTTGGATATTCAAAAAGGTGAGGTAGTGGCTTTGATTGGTTCATCTGGAGCTGGGAAATCAACCTTTCTTCGTAGTTTGAATTACCTTGAAACTCCAGATAGTGGAACGATTCAGATTGACAATTTTAAAGTTGATTTTTCTAAGATTAGCCAAGAAGAGATCCTAACCCTTCGTCGCAAGTTGTCTATGGTTTTCCAACAGTTTAATTTGTTTGAACGCCGAACAGCTCTTGACAATGTCAGGGAAGGTTTGGTTGTCGTTAAAAAATTATCGGACGAGGAAGCAACAAAAATCGCCAAGGAAGAGTTGGCCAAGGTTGGTCTTTCTGACCGTGAAAACCATTACCCTCGCCACTTATCAGGTGGACAAAAGCAACGGGTTGCCCTCGCGCGTGCGCTTGCTATGAAACCAGATGTCTTGCTCTTGGACGAACCAACGTCGGCACTCGACCCAGAATTGGTCGGTGAAGTAGAAAAGTCTATTGCAGATGCTGCCAAGTCAGGTCAGACCATGATTTTGGTCAGTCACGATATGTCTTTTGTAGCCCAAGTGGCAGACAAGGTTCTATTCCTAGATAAAGGGAAAATCATCGAGTCTGGTACACCGGATGAAATCATCAATCATCCGAAAGAAGAACGAACAAAAGAATTCTTCGCTAGTTACAAACGGACTTATATTTGATATAATAGAAAAAGGAAAACTCAGTTAGTTGGACTAGCTGAGTTTACTCTTTAAAAAAGATAGAAACGAGAGAGATCATGCTACTGCATCTATTTTCTTTGTATTTCGAGAGTTTGATCTTAACGACCATCCTTGTCGTGATTTTTCTGGGGATTTGGATCGGATTGAGAGCCATGTCTGGTGTGGACAAGACAGCCAAAGCTCGCCAAGCTCATCTCTATGATATGATTATGATTGGAGTTTTGGTCGTTCCGGTATTATCCTTTGCCGTCATGAGTTTGCTCTTGGTTTTCAAGGCATAATCCTTGCGTGACTAGCAAGAATGAGTTAGAATAAAGATAGTTACAACAAGAAAGAAGGAATAGAAATGTACGATACGATTATTGTCGGTGCTGGACCTGCGGGAATGACCGCTGCCTTATATGCTGCTCGAAGCAATCTGAAAGTGGCTTTGATTGAAGGTGGTCTGCCAGGAGGGCAAATGAATAACACATCTGATATTGAAAACTATCCAGGTTATGCTAATATCAGTGGACCTGAATTGGCTGAAAAGATGTTTGAACCACTTGAAAACCTTGGAGTGGAGCATCTTTATGGCTATGTTGAAAACATTGAAGACAAGGGTGACTTTAAGAAGGTAATCACTGATGATCAAGTTTACGAAACCCGTACTGTCATTGTAGCAACTGGTTCTAAACACCGTCTTTTGGGAGTTACCGGAGAAGAAGAACTGAACAGTCGAGGTGTTTCTTACTGTGCGGTCTGTGATGGAGCTTTCTTCCGTGATCAAGACTTGCTCGTAGTTGGTGGTGGAGATTCAGCGGTAGAAGAAGCTCTCTTCTTGACTCGCTTTGCCAAGTCCGTCACTATTGTTCACCGTCGAGATGAACTTCGTGCCCAAAAGGTTTTGCAAGACCGTGCTTTTGCAAATGAGAAAGTCAACTTTATCTGGGATTCTGTTGTCAAGGAAATCAAAGGTGAAAACCGAGTAGAATCTGTCGTATTTGAAAATGTAAAAACGGGTCAAGTGACAGAGCAAGCCTTCGGTGGTGTCTTTATCTATGTTGGTTTGGATCCTGTTAGCGATTTTGTTAAAGAATTGAATATTCAAGACCAGGCAGGCTGGATTGTGACAGATAACCACATGAAAACTGGAGTTGACGGTATCTTTGCGGTTGGGGATGTTCGCCAGAAAGACCTTCGCCAAGTAACAACAGCAGTTGGAGATGGGGCTATCGCTGGTCAAGAAGCCTACAAATTTATTACAGAACATAGTTAAGAAAAAAGTTTCCAATCAAGTGATTGGAAACTTTTTTTATAGTCGGTTTCGGAAAACTTCGTACATGAGAATGGCTGCAGCGACACTGGCATTGAGACTTTGAACATGCCCATTCATGGGAATAGTAATCATTTCATCGACCTGTTTTTTGATGTTGCTGGAGATGCCTTTTCCTTCATTTCCGATGATGAGGGCGATTTTCCCTTTTGTATTCCACTTGTGGCAAGGGGTACCGTTCATATCCGTTCCAAAGGTCCAGAAGCCTTCAGCCTTGAGTTTGTCTAGGGTTTGACTGAGGTTGGTCACTCGGGCAATCGGTACATGCTCAATAGCACCTGTGGCCGTTTTGGCAACGACAGGAGTCACTCCGACAGCACGGTGCTTGGGAATAATGACACCTGAAACATTGGTCGCATCAGCAGTCCTTAAGATAGAACCTAAATTATGGGGGTCAGTTAACCCGTCCAGAATCAATAGCAAAGGATTTTCTTCTTGTCGTGTTTTGGAAAGGATGTGATCCAGATCGCTATAGGCAAATTCGGACACTCGTAGAACAAAACCTTGGTGGACAGCGCCTTCAGTCATCTCAGAGAGGGATTTTTTTGAAGTCCAAGAAATGGATACCTTCTTTTCTGTAGCCAGTTCCTTGACTTTCTCAACATTCTTACCTCGAAGATCTTCTTGGAGGTAAAGTTTATTTCCAGTGTTTGCAAGGAGGGCTTCAGTAACGGCATGGACGCCATAGACAATATCATTTGTTTTCATGCATCTATTATAACACAAAACCCCGTCTTGCAACGGGATTTTCTTTATTCCAGAATCAGTAAACCATCTTTAACAGCAAATGGATCTTTTTCATTGATACGATCGTAAAACATGATTCCGTTTAGATGATCAATTTCATGTTGGACAACGATAGAGTTGTAACCTTTGAGCTTGATTCGGTGTTTTTCGCCATCCTTGTCAAAGTAATCAACAGTGACACGGGCATGACGGACAACATAGCCTGGAACGTTTCGGTCAACAGAAAGGCAACCTTCTCCTTCGCCAAGAGCAGCGTCCTGAACAGAGTGAGAGACAATTTTTGGATTGTACATAACAGCTTGCAAATCGTAGGCTTCCTGAGGAGTTTCACCTTCTTCTACAATATTTGGGACCAAAACGGCGATAATGCGTTTTGAGATATCCAGCTGGGGAGCGGCCAATCCAACTCCACCGCGGAGTCCCATCTTTTCAGCCATAACAGGATCTTGGGAATGTTTGAGGAATTGCATCATCTTTTCACCAAGGATGATTTCCTGGTCAGACAGTGGGAAAGTAACTTCCTCAGCAACTGCGCGAAGTGTCGGATTCCCCTCGCGGATAATATCGTTCATATCAATTAAGTGAGCAGCTTTTGTAATACGTTCTATTGCAGACATTTTCTCTCCTTTCATTACCTCTACATGATAACACAAAATAGGCGAGAAAGAAAGTCGCAGAAGTTCCTAAAAAATAATATAATAAACGGTATTCCTCTTTTGTCTGTGGTATAATAAAAGAAAAGACTTGCACCAAAAGACAAGGGGGAATAAAGATGGAAAAGCGACAAGATAGATGGTCTCAGGGCTCTCTTTATGGGATGTGGAGAACTAGTGTGGATTTCTTTCAGAATTATAAATCCTGGACCAATGCCCAGTTTATTATTGTGTTATTGCTTGCAGTTGCCTTATCCATGGGGGGAAACTTATTAGTTCTAGCAGTACAAGGTAGTAAGGGAACAAGCCCTGGTAGCCAAACTCTTGATTCTGCTAGTACATCTGGTCAATCCAAGGAAGATCAGTCTGGTGAAACAACGGCACGTATCATGGCAAATGGTGACCTTCTTTATCATATCCCTATCTACCGAACAGCTCTTAAAGAAGATGGGACCTATGATTTCCATGAAAATTTTGAGTATGTAAAACCCTGGCTCAAACAAGCGGATTTGGTGATTGGTGACTTTGAAGGAACGGTGAACAAGGACCACTATTTGGCAGGTTATCCTCTCTTTAATGCACCAGGAGAAGTCATGGATGCGATCAAGGATGCAGGCTACCAAGTTCTAGACTTGGCTCATAATCATATTTTGGATTCTCAAATTGAGGGAGTGGTTTCAACGGCTCAAGCTATTGAAAAGGCTGGAATGACACCCATCGGAGTCTACACGCATGAATCCCGAGACCAAGCCCCTATAGTCATAAAGGAAGTCAATGGTATCAAGGTAGCTCTCCTAGCCTATTCTTACGGTTTTAATGGCATTGAGCAGTATATCTCTCAAGAGGACTATAATCGCTATCTTTCTGATTTGAATGAAGATAAGATGAAGGCAGAAATCGAGCGTGCAGAGAAGGAGGCGGATATTACTGTCATCATGCCTCAGATGGGAATTGAGTACCAGCTAGAACCAACGGAAGAACAGAAAACACTGTACCATAAGATGATTGACTGGGGAGCAGATATTATCTTTGGAGGGCATCCTCATGTCGTTGAACCTGCTGAAACGGTTGAAAAAGATGGTGACAAAAAACTGATCATCTATTCCATGGGGAATTTCCTCTCAAATCAACGCATTGAAACCATGCAAGATGAGGAAAATGCCAAGTGGACGGAGCGCGGTGTTCTCATGGATGTGACCATTAAGAAAAAAGATGGAAAGACAAGGATTGAAGCTGCCAAAGCGCATCCTACTTGGGTCAATCGAACACCCAAAGGGATTTACTCTCCAGAAGGCTATCCGCTTTTCCTCTATCAGACCTATATCCTAGAGGACTTCATCGAGGGAGGCAGTCATCGTGACAAGTTGGACGAGGCGACCAAGGAACGAATTGACACGGCCTATAAAGAAATGAATGAACATGTAGGGTTGAAGTGGTAGGTGCTCACCCTAAAGGAGATATGATGACGATTAAATTGATTGCAACAGACATGGATGGAACCTTGCTAGACCAGAGGGGGCAGCTGGATCTGCCCCGCTTGGAAAAGATTTTAGATCAGCTGGATCAAAGGGATATCCGTTTTGTCATTGCGACAGGGAATGAAGTTCACCGTATGAGGCAATTACTAGAACACTTGGCGAGTAGAGTAGTTCTAGTCGTTGCCAATGGGGCGCGTATTTTTGAAAACAATAAACTGATTCAAGCGCAGACCTGGGATGATGCTATGGTTGACAAGGCTTTAGTTCATTTTAAAGGGAGGGAGTGTCGAGATCAGTTCGTCGTTACCAGTATGAATGGGAGTTTTGTCAAGGAAGGAACGGTTTTTACAGACCTGGAAAAATTTATGACTCCAGAGATGATTGAAAAACTTTACCAAAGGACAAATTTTGTGGATGAGCTAAACTCAGACCTCTTTGGAGGAGTTCTAAAGATGAGCATGGTCGTTGGTGAAGAACGTTCTAGTTCAGTTTTGCAGGAAATCAATGACCTCTTTGATGGTCGTGTAAGGGCTGTTTCTAGCGGTTATGGCTGTATCGATATCCTGCAGGCTGGGGTTCACAAGGCTTGGGGATTGGAAGAATTACTCAAGCGCTGGGATTTGACATCAGAACAAATTATGGCTTTTGGTGATAGCGAAAATGATGTTGAGATGTTGGAGATGGCTGGAATCGCCTATGCTATGGAAAATGCTGATGATGAGGCCAAGGCAGTTGCAACTGCCCTAGCTCCAGCTAACAGCCAGGCGGGCGTTTATCAAGTTCTAGAGAATTGGTTAGAGAAAGAGGGATAGGGTGGCAGTACAGTTATTAGAGAATTGGCTCTTAAAGGAGCAGGAAAAAATTCAAACCAAGTATCGTGAATTGAATCAAGTATCTGTTCTAGAACCAGATATGATTTTTATCGGCGATTCGATTGTAGAATACTACCCTTTGCAAGAGTTACTCGGGACTACCAAGACGATTGTTAATCGTGGCATCCGAGGTTACCAGACGAGATTGTTATTAGAGAATTTGGATGCCCATCTTTATGGTGATGCTGTCGATCAAATTGTTCTCCTAATAGGAACAAATGATATTGGAAAAGATATTCCCATGAATGATGCTTTGGATAATCTTGAGCGTGTAATCCAATCGATTGCCCGAGATTATCCGCTGTCACAAATAAAGCTCCTTTCCATTTTGCCAGTCAATGAGGGAGAAGAATACAAGCAGACAGTTTATATCCGAACCAATGAAAAGATTAGAGAATGGAATCAAGCCTATGAGGCTCTAGCATCCGCCTATATGCAGGTAGATTTTGTGCCGATTTATGATAGTTTGGCAGATTCAGAAGGGCAACTTCAATCAGCCTATACAACGGATGGCCTCCATCTAAGTGTAGCCGGTTATCAAGCATTATCAGATGCTTTGAAAACGTATCTGTTCTAAAGAATTGGCTTGATTTTGCATTTTTTTTGAAGATAGGTTATAATAGTTCTAACATCCTGGGGTCGTTACGGATTCGACAGGCATTATGAGGCATATTTTGCAACCCGTGTGGCGACGTAAACGCTCAGTTAAATATAACTGCAAAAAATAACACTTCTTACGCTCTAGCTGCCTAAAAACCAGCAGGCGTGACCTGATTTGGATTGCTCGTGTTCAATGACAGGTCTTATGATTAGCGAGATACGATCAAGCCTTGTCTAGTGGTTTGATAAGAGATTAATAGACTCGCAGTTCCTAGGCTTGAGTTATGTGTCGAGGGACTGTTAAAACAATACATAACCTATGGTTGTAGACGAATATGTTAGCAGGTGTTTGGACGTGGGTTCGACTCCCACCGGCTCCATTATGAACAGGTATACAGTAGATTTTTTCCAAATTGTATCCAATTACTTTAGTGTGTTAGTGGAGAATTACTCAAGAGGCTGAAGAGGACGGTTTGCTAAATCGTTAGGTCGGGTAACTGGCGCGGGGGTTCGAATCCCCCATTCTCCGTTAGATGAACCCAGTGTTTTTCTAAACAACTATCCTTGGAGGTGGTCTCCAAGAGTAAATTTTTCATAAAGAGGTGAAACATGAAAAAGATTAAGTTACTAAGTATCTTAGCACTCTCAACAGTTGTCTTGGGTGCATGTTCTGCATTGTCTAATCAGTCATCTGAAGCTTCTTCTGATGACAAAGAGAAAACGGAACAAGTTGAGAAGAAGGATGAAGCAGCGGAAGTTAAAGAGAAAGTCACAAAAGATGCTGAAATTCTCCTAGACTCTGTTCTCACTAGCGACTCTGCACGATTCAAGAAAATTTATGGTGAAACCTATGAAAAATGGACTGAGGCCATTTTTGCAGTGCAAACAAGTGAAAAAATCAAAGAAGAAGGGCTTTCACCTGCATCTACATACTCAGTACAATGGCACAAAGATTTCCCTGTAGAAACTCCAGAAGAAACCATTTCAGGTTTCTTGAAGATGAGACGTAGATTATATCAAGATATCGGTTCTTACACTGTTAAAGATGTGAAGGTTGATGAATCAGGAAATACAGCAACTGTTACTTTCAACTCTAAGAAGTTACACTCTAAAGGATTGGCTTCATCTACAAGGGAAGTTCTCACTACTCTTATTGGAGGTGTTGATAACCTAGGTAAATACAATCAAGCTGGTTCAAACGTTGACATCAAGCGTTACCAAACATTGGTTTCTTACTGGATTTTTGAGCATCTATTCAAGAAAGATTTCTCAACCTACAGTGACGTTGACCCTAACTTAGCTCATACACCTTTCACTACTGGTGATTTTGATACTGAAATCAAATTAACAAAGGATAAGGATGGAAACTGGCTGATTTCTCAAGAAGATTACCGT
>NZ_AJRH01000041.1:0-11844 GCF_000297015.1 Streptococcus sp. GMD6S
TTTTTCCGAAGTTTGCATTCTATTTTATGATTGTTAAAGGAGTTTTTATGACTTATCCGAACCTTTTAGATCGTTTCTTGACCTACGTTAAGGTCAATACGCGTTCTGATGAACACTCTACTACTACTCCAAGTACGCAAAGCCAGGTAGATTTTGCGACCAATGTTCTTATTCCTGAAATGAAACGTGTCGGTCTGCAAAACGTCTACTACCTTCCAAATGGTTTTGCTATTGGTACCTTACCAGCTAATGATCCCAGCCTTACACGCAAGATTGGCTTCATCTCCCACATGGATACTGCTGATTTTAATGCTGAGGGAGTTAATCCGCAAGTCATTGAAAATTACGATGGTGGAGTTATCGACTTGGGTGATTCTGGATTTAAACTCGATCCTGCTGATTTCAAGAGCCTTGAGAAATATCCAGGCCAAACGCTTATCACAACTGATGGCACGACCTTGCTGGGTGCTGATGACAAGTCAGGGATTGCTGAAATTATGACTGCTATTGAATATCTGACTGCTCATCCCGAAATCAAACACTGTGAGATTCGAGTTGGTTTTGGACCAGATGAAGAAATCGGTGTTGGAGCTAACAAATTTGATGCTGAAGACTTTAACGTTGACTTTGCCTATACTGTTGATGGTGGTCCGCTAGGTGAGCTTCAGTATGAAACTTTCTCAGCAGCTGCTGCTGAGCTTCATTTCCAAGGGCGCAATGTTCACCCTGGTACTGCTAAAGGACAGATGGTCAATGCCCTTCAGCTAGCGATTGATTTTCATAATCAACTTCCAGAGAATGACCGACCTGAATTGACAGATGGTTATCAAGGTTTCTATCATCTTATGGATGTGACAGGTAGTGTCGAGGAGGCGCGTGCAAGCTACATCATCCGTGACTTTGAAAAAGATGCCTTTGAAGCTCGTAAAGCAGCTATGCAAGCCATCGCTGACAAGATGAATCAAGAGCTTGGGAATGATCGCGTTAGCTTGACTCTGACAGACCAGTACTACAATATGAAAGAAGTCATCGAGAAAGACATGACACCCGTTACCATTGCTAAAGCTGTTATGGAAGATTTAGGGATCGCGCCAATTATCGAACCGATTCGTGGTGGAACAGATGGGTCTAAGATTTCCTTTATGGGGATCCCAACTCCTAATATCTTTGCTGGTGGTGAAAACATGCATGGACGTTTTGAATACGTCAGTCTTCAGACCATGGAGCGTGCGGTGGATACCATCATTGGTATTGTAGCTTATAAAGACTAAAAAAGACGAGGTAGCTCAGCTACTTCGTCTTTCTTTTTATTCGTTTGGTTGAGCACTTGGCTCAGTCTCACTTTTCTCTTGCTTTTCGCTTGATTGAGAAGCAGTTGTTTCACTGCCTTTCTCAGACTTAGATTGACTGTCAGTTTCACTTGCTTTTGAACGAAGTTCTTGGTTCAAGCTAATGATTTCTTTAGCTAGAGTGAGGAGACCTTCTTTATCACTACTTTTAGCTGCGAGTTGATCAAAAAGGGCATCGACACGTTCAAAGTCAGCATCAGATCCTTTGTTATCCTCTAAGTACTTGTGAAGAGAGAGCAAGATATTATAGAGTTTTTGGTAGATAATCACCGTTTGTGGATCTTGTTCTGCTTCTTTTTTCTCTCGTTGGATAGTCGCTGCAATACGATTTAAAAGATCCTCAAGTTGTGTTTTAGCTTCGTCAAGGTCTGCATTTTCCTTTTCAGTAGCCGCTTTGATATTAGCTGCTTCTTCAGCTAGGGATTGTTTGACACCATCTTCTTTGACACGTGCTAGGAGTTGGGCAGCTTTAGTTAGGAGAGCATCCACTTCTTCCTTCTTAACATGACTAACCCGCTCTTCTGGCATAAAATCACCGTAGAGTTCTTTTAGGAATTCATAGATGGCGGTCTTAGCAGTTTGACTATCTACTTTTTCCGTATCTAGAATAGTCTTACCAACTTTTGTAGAAACGGGTTCTTCTTTGAGAGCTTCTTCTACTTCTAACTTAGTTTGGTAAATAGTTGGGAATAACTTGTTCAAGTCGGTTGCTTTGAGGAAAGATTGTGACTGGTAAAGTTCCCATGTCAACTTGGCAACACGGTTCCGAAGTTCTTCTCTCAAACGACCATCAGACACATGTTCGTAGAAGTACTTGATGTACTCTACTGTTGTAACCCCTGTCCGATCTCGGAAATCTTGCAAGGCCTGCAGTTTCGCTTCAATGACAGCCAACTCTGTCTCATCCTGTGCTAGTTTTGCTTCCTGCAAATGTACCAAAAGATCTTTCTTAGGCAAGCCATAAGTATCTGTATCCAATGTATTGATCTTATCTACTAGAGCTTGGTACTTCTTATCTAAAGGTGAAGTTTCAACCGGTGCCACATTTTGGTCCACATGGATATACTGTTTATTAAAGAGATCCAATGCTGCTAGGTATCCAGCAGTTGAGTTTGTTGCCAATTTTTTCATATTTTCGGTGAACTGCCCCAAAGCAAGTTCAACCCGTCTCTGCATGATTGGCTGGTCTTTGTAGAGACTTCTGCTATCTGCTAAAAGTTGATCCACCTTAGATAGAACTGTTTGTTCATCAAATGCTCCAGGTTGATAGGTCGATTGTAGGGCCGGAATCTTATTTTTCAAAGCTACTTCATAGCCATTTGTCTGAACCTTAATGTAGTGATTGTGATCACCGTGAGGAATCACAAAGCTACCATTCTCTACTTGCAAACTATAAGGAGACACCCCATCACGTAGGGCAGTCGTATAAAGTTCATTTAGGAAATCCAGTTCTGGATTTCCAGTTTGGAGAGGAATACGAACATGTTCTTTTCGAACAGCATAAGGATGGATATGGGTTGGATCATAGGCTTGATCCGGATTTCCAAAGACAAAGAAGCCGTTTGAAATACGAATCGCTTCGAGCGGAACCCCGTAGGTCTGTGAGATATACTTGATTTTTTCTTCATCGCTAGCATCTCTTGAGAAACTTTCCACAGTCTTTGCAAGTGGTTGAACGTGCTGAGACTGATGATTTTCTTTCAAGTGATCTTGGGCAGCTTTGATTTGGGCTGCAGTCAAGTCCTTCTTAAAGAAATAATGAGCGTGATCTCCATGAGAAACTACAAAACCTTGCTCATCTTCACTAATAACACGGTCAGCTGCAAAACCATGATCATGTTCTTCACCGTGGTGGTGGTCATGCTCCTCTCCATCATGGTCATGGTCTTCATGGTTGGTATCCTGACTTCCATGGTCACCGTCTTGGTCATGATGATGATCTGGTTGAGCTGGATGTTCTGCTGGTTTGCTTGGATTTTCCAAAGGTGTTGGCTTCCCACTGTCGCTAGATAAAGGAATCATACGTGCAATCTTTTCTTCCAAGGCAGAAAGTTTTGTATATGGGATGAAATGATAGTGATTTCCGTGTGGAATCGCTACGCCACTTGGTGTTCTGCTCGAAATCTTAGCAGGGTCAAAAATCAAGCCATCTGATTCAGCATAACGTTGACTACTTGGAAGAGCATAGAGTTGCTGCAATAGACTTTGAAGACTCTCAGCTTGATTACTTGGTGTTTCAGCCTGTTGACTTGGGTTGGTAGTTTGACCAGTTGCGTTTGGACTAGGACGATAGTCCGTCACAGTCGGTTGTTTTCTAGTTCCAGAAAGGTAAGCTTGAGCAGCAGCTAATTCGCTAGCAGACAAGGAACTCTTTGGAATGTAGTGGTAATGTCCACCATGAGGAACGATATAAGCATCACCAGTATCCTCTATAATATCAGATGGATTAAAGATGTAGCCATCGTCGGTAGTATAACGGCCTTGTGATCGCGCAAGTGTCACTGCACTGTTAGAAGTTGGTGCATCGTGAGTATGACCTTGTTTTTGGCGTTCAATTTCGTCCTTCGTACGAATATTATCAGCATGAGCCGCATCTTTAAGGTAGACATAATACTTACCATCAACCTTGATAATGTAGCCACCTTTGATTTCGTTGACAATATCAGCGTCTTTCAGTTGATAATTGGCATCTTTCATCAACAGTTCTTCGCTGAAAATCGCGTCAAAAGGAACTTTACCATTGTAATAATGGAAATGATCACCATGTGAAGTCACATAACCTTGATCGGTGATTTTCACGACAATTTGTTCAGCCTGAATATCTTCTTTTTTGCTAACTTGATCTGGTGTCTGGGTCTCTGTTTTTTGAGAATCTTGCTTCCCATCGACATAAGACACACGGTTATTATCTTTGTTTCCTTCTACCTGGTGTTGGTTCAATGCATAGATGCAAAGGCTTAGGGAAAGGACAAGAGCCGATCCTGCTGCAAGGTATTTCTTCTTCATTTTCATCATCTCCTCATTTTAATTCTTCTGCAAGAACATTCATGTTTTCTTCTAGATTTTCTAAGTAAGTTTTGTCATTTTCAGGATCTGCTTCTAAAGGATTGAGTGTCTTTAGGCTAACTCCTGTTGATTTGACCAAGGTCTCAGCGACTTTAGAAGAAGCATTGCTCTCAGTAAAGATGGTTTTAACCTTATAGGTCTTAACGAATTCCTGAATTTCTGTTAGTTGTCTCGGACTTGGTTCTTGTTCAGGGGAAATCCCTGCTATACCAAGTTGTTTCAAACCAAAGCGTTTAGCGAGATAAGAAAAGGCTGTGTGTTGTGTAACAAAGGTCTTTTGACTCGCTTTTTCAAAAATAGGCTGGTACTTCTTAGTCAATTCTTGGGCTTTAGCGATAAAGTTTTTAGCATTCTTTTGATACGTTTCCTTATTAGAACTATCAATCTCCGAAAGTTTGTCAGCGATAATCTGAGCTTCTTCACCTGCTTTTTCTGGATCTAACCAAGTGTGAGGGTCGTAGAGTGTTTTTTCATCGATGCCGTCACCAGCTTCTACATCTTCTAAGCCCGGTACACGCTCCAACGTCATCCCTTCAGAAGCTTCTAAAACCTTAACTTTTGAATTTTTCAAGTTAGGATCTAGACTTCCAGCCCAAGATTCGAGCGTATGAGAGTGATAGACAAAGACATCCGCATCATAAATGGCAGCAATGTCATTTGCTGATGGTTCAAAGGAGTGAATCCCACTACTTGACTGAATCATCCGTACATCATTCAAGTCACCTGATACCTCTTTGACCATGGCATAGATTGGGTAAAAACTTGTGACAATCTTCATCCCTTTTGATTCTTGTTTTTCTTTTTGGCTACATGCTCCTAAGACAAGAATCAACAGACTTGCCATTAATAGTAGAATTGTTCTTTTTTTCATCATTACTCCTTAACTAGTATTTAACCATTTAATTAACTAGTAAATAGTTTATCTTTATTTACACTATATGTCAAGATATTTTTCACATTTTCATGAAAAAAATGAGAACTAGAACTTACATTCTATTCTCATTTTCGATTTTAACTTTTCTAGTTCTCCTATCCTGTTTTTAGGATCTAGAAAATGCTTCTACCTTTACTTGCTCTCCTTTAATAAAGCCAACAACTTTTCAGCTTCAGCCATAATGGTATTGTTATCCTGAGCACCAAATAGCAGGTTATTTTTTAAGCCAGTGAGAGTTTCTTTGGCATTGGACTTGATAATGGGGTCTTGGATCTTTGCAAGTAGCTCTTCAGCCTCTCTCAACTTCGCTTCAACCTTTTCAGTCTCGACCTGAGGTTCTTCTGGTTCCTCTGGTAATTCTTCTTCCGGCTCCTCAGTTGGTTTTGGAGATTCTGGTTTCTCACTTTGAGGCTTCTCTTCGCGCGGCTTTTCTTCCTCAGGTTTGTCTGCCCGAGGTTTCTCTACTGATGGTTTATCCGTATGATTGTTATCAGCTTGACCATTTTGGTTTCTTTGAACATGGTCACTTGCATTTCCCCAACCACTATCTGAATGCGGACGTTCGTTTGGATGTTCGACATAGTACTTCACAGTCGCAAAGAGATCTTCTAGACTATACCCCTTAGGTGCCTCATAAAGTCCTTCGTCAAACCACTCAAATTTGATGTTATGGTAATGATCATAATGAGGAATGATTAAACTACCGTTTTTAACTTCCACGGTATGTTGGAGATTGTAAGGCATACGATCAAGAGGCACCTTCTTAGCTGCTTTCACGCGGTTGTAGATAGCTTCTGCTCCTTTAGTCTCTGTATTTCCTGTCGAAGGAGGTGTTAAACCTTTCTCTTTAGCATAAGCCTGGGCTGCCGCTCTTTCGGCTTCAGACAAACTATCTTTCTTAATCCAATGACTATGGGTCATATGTGGAGTTACATAGGCATCCCCCTCATCACTGGTGATATCACGGGGATCAAAGATATAGCCATCTTCTGTTGTATACTTGCCTGCCAACTTGGCTACCTGAATCTCATCATCAGTGTAGGCAATTTGCGCATTTGGTTTTCCTAGACGTTCTGGATGACGAATCGGTGCTAGAAATGCAAGTATATCTTCGACCAACTTAACTTTATCACTGCTTTCATCATTTAAACGTTCCAACAGTTTATCCAAAGCGTCAAAATCAACTTTACGACCTTTATTATCAAGTAAGTCCTGATAAATTCTTGCTAGTAAATCATAAGCCTTATTGTAAAATCCTCGATCACCAGATGGGAGATTGGTTTTCTTAGCTCCGAGTTTATGAGACAAACTTTCTTGCTTGGCTAGTTTACTATCAATTGCTGCTGCTGTTTCTGCTGAAAGCTTCTTGGCAGGAATATAACGTGAGGTTCCATTCTCCTCAAAGACATAGCCGTCAGCTACTTTTCGAATAGCCTGTTTAACTAATTTTTCATCAATTGGATTGCTTGGAGTTGGTTGAGGATTTGGTGCAGGTTGCGGGCTTGGACTAGGTTCCGGAGTCGGTTGTTCTGGTCTTGAATCCGGCACCCAATGGTTCGAACGATAGCGAAGTGGGATGATGCGAGCGATTCGTTCTTCCAATTCAGACATCTGTGAATAGGGGATGAAATGGTAATGGTTCCCATGAGGCACAGCAACTCCTCTAGCTGTTCGACTTGTAATCTGTGCTGGGTCGAAGACAAGGCCATCAGATTCTACGTGTCGTTGGCTGAGCGGCAAGGCGTAAAGTTGTTTCAGAAGGCTATCAATATCCTCATCACTTTGACTTGCTTGACTATCGTCACTACTGTTGTTAGATGTGTTCGTGTTCGTATAGCCACTGCCTTGGTTATTATAGGATGGGCTCCATCTATCTACATCGCTGCTAGCACTGTTGTTATTGGTACGGCGATAAGTAGGCGCCTTTGATTGGCCACTTCTACCAGATAGAAAGGCTTCTGCAGCAGCCAATTCGCTGGCTGATAACTCACTCTTAGGAATGTAATGGTAATGGTCGCCATGAGGAACGATATAAGCATCACCAGTATCTTCAATGATATCGGATGCATTAAAGATGTAACCATCATCTGTGGTGTAGCGTCCCTGTGAACGTGCCAAGGCTACCGCACCATCGTTTGCTGAAGTCCCTCTTTCACGATGCTGACTATGTTCTTGTTTTTGCCGATTGATTTCTTCTTTCGTACGGACATTATCCGCATGGGTTGAATCCTTAAGGTAAACATAGTATTTTCCATCTACCTTGATCACATAACCACCCTTGATTTCACTGATAATATCCTCGTCCTTGAGCTGGTAGTTTGGATCCTTCATCAGCAACTCTTCACTGATGATAGCATCATAAGGGACTTTGCCATTATAGTAATGATAGTGGTCACCATGTGAAGTGACATAGCCTTGGTCTGTTATCTTGATGACGATTTGCTCGGCATTAATACCTTCTTTTTTACTGACTTCATCAGGTGTCAAATTCTCTGTTTTTTGCGCAGCCTGTTTTCCATCTATATAGGAAACACGGTTATTTTCCTTGACCGTTCTAGCTTGATACAGTCCCAATTCATAAGAACAGACACTTAAAATTAAAGCTGCCGCAGAACCAGCAAGGTATTTTTTATTAATTTTCATCGAAACTCTCTTTCTTTTTTAATATTTCTATTTGCAATTCATTTCTAAATTGCAGAAACTCCTCTCTATTACTTAACTGGTTAATAGTTTACTCCTAAATTTGCAACTTGTCAAGAATTTTATGAACCAGTTAAGTATTTTTTGTTCTTCACCGCTACTTTCTCTAGAATGGAGTTTATATAAGAAAGATTTTCTTGAAAGTTCTTAAAAAAAATCCCTGCAACTGGGTTGCAAGGATTTTTTGATTAATCAAAATTAACGTATTCTTTTTGAAGTTCAAGAACTTCTTCCATTGTTGAGCATTCTGTAAGTGCACGGTTTGCGTACTCTTCCATCTTAACTGTATCGAGTTTCTTCATCAAGCTACGTGTACGAAGTACAGATGTTGCTGACATAGAGAACTCATCCAAGCCCATTCCGACAAGAAGTGGAACAGCCTGTTGGTCACCAGCCATCTCACCACACATACCTGCCCATTTACCTTCAGCGTGAGCTGCTTTGATAACGTTGTTAATCAAACGAAGGATTGATGGGTTGTATGGTTGGTAAAGGTATGAAACTTGTTCGTTCATACGGTCTGCTGCCATTGTGTATTGGATCAAGTCGTTTGTACCAATTGAGAAGAAGTCAACTTCTTTAGCAAATTGGTCTGCAAGCATTGCTGCTGCTGGGATTTCGATCATGATACCAACTTGGATATTATCCGCAACTGCAACACCTTCAGCAAGAAGGTTTGCTTTTTCTTCGTCAAAGACTGCTTTCGCTGCACGGAATTCTTTCAAGAGCGCAACCATTGGGAACATGATACGCAATTGACCGTGAACAGACGCACGAAGAAGGGCACGGATTTGTGTGCGGAACATAGCATCTCCAGTCTCAGAGATAGAGATACGAAGGGCACGGAATCCAAGGAATGGGTTCATTTCGTGAGGCATATCGAAGTAAGGAAGTTCCTTATCTCCACCGATATCCATTGTACGAACGACAACAGGTTTACCGTTCATTCCTTCAAGTACAGCCTTGTAAGCTTCGTATTGCTCGTCTTCTGTTGGGAAGTCTTGAGAATCCATGTACAAGAACTCTGTACGGTAAAGACCAACAGCTTCAGCACCGTTGTCATTGACACCTTCAACGTCTTTTGGAGTACCGATGTTGGCAGCCAATTCAAAGTGTTTGCCATCAGCAGTTACTGTTTTAGCATCTTTCAAGAGAGCCCATTCAGCTTTTTGTTTCGCATAAGCTTCACCAGCAGCCTTGAATTCAGCCGCCTGCTCATCAGTTGGGTTGATAATAACTTCACCTGTGATACCGTTAACGGCAAGAATGTCACCATCTTTAACGATTTCAGTGATATTGTTTGTACCCAATACTGCTGCAATTTCAAGCGTACGCGCCATGATAGCTGAGTGGCTTGTACGTCCACCAATGTTGGTTACAAAAGCTTTTACAAAGTTTTTGTCCAACTGAGCTGTATCTGAAGGAGTCAAGTCATGCGCAATCACGATTACTTCTTCATTGATAGAAGCTGGGTTTGGCAATTTTTTACCAAGGAGGTTTGCCAATACACGTTTTGTCACGTCGCGGATATCCGCTGCGCGTTCTTGCATGTATGGGTTGTCTTCCATTCCTTCAAAGATAGTGATAAACATGTCTGTTACTTCTTTCAGACCTGCTTCTGCATTCACTTTCTTCGCACGGATAGTTTCTTTAATTTGGCTGATCATTTCAGGATCAGCAAGCACCATTAAGTGAGCGTCAAAAACTTGAGCTGCTTCTTCACCGAGCGTACCTACTGCTTTCTCGCGAATAACAGAAAGCTCGTCTTGTGATGCTTGTAGAGCGGCATCAAGGCGAGCTTCTTCTGCGTTTGTATCTTCGACTGTAATAGTCTCAAATGACAAATCCGGTTGAACGAGTAGATATGCTTTTGCAACTGCAACACCATCAGATGCTGCGATTCCTTTAAGCATTTCTGTCATTTTCCTTATGCCAATCCTTCTTTTTCCATAGTTTCAGTGATAGCAGCGATTGCGTCGTCAGCATCTGCACCTTCAGCTGAAATTGTAACGTCAGCACCTTGGCCAACACCAAGACTCATAACACCCATGATAGATTTAAGATTTACTGATTTACCTTTGTATTCAAGAGTGATATCTGAAGCAAATTTGCTAGCTGTTTGAACCAACAATGTTGCTGGACGCGCGTGAATACCTGTTTCTGCCACTACGTGGAAATCTTTAGAAGCCATAGTTTGACTCTCCTTTAGTTATTTCTTTTTTGAGTTATATGTGATAACCCTTACAAGACTGTATTATATCACCTTCTAGATAATTTTTCAAGTATTTTATGGACTTTTACTGAAAATGAAATTACTTCTTTTTCTATTAAATGAGCACTCTAGTAACTAAATAGCATATCTAAACACTAATTGTTCAAAGAATGTCATCATCAAAATTCAATTTTCAAAGCTATTTTCCCTTAATACCAATCAGAGGACAATCCTAGTAAATAATGAAATAATACTATTTAACTATAATTAATATAACTCAGTAAATCCATTATTTGAAAAGACTTCATCAAATCCTGAAATTCTAAAACCTACTCTTACCATCAACAGTAGAGAATTTATCCAATTTGCTACTTAAAGTAAAATAAGTTTGTAGCCCCTAACAGTAAAAAGGTAGATATATCTAAGTGGTATAAGTAGAACTAAAACTTTGATTGATTCCATTCAAATAAAGTATCCAACCAATCAAAAACGACATTATGGGCGAGTCTTAGATTATTGACTTGGCAATGAGCGTCCGCACCACTTTCCGCCTCAAATACTTGAAGTTTAGTTTGTTGATTTTTAGATTTAAGTTCTTCATAAATCACCTTAGTTTGATGCTGCAGTTCAGCACCCTCACCCTTTCCCATGATAAAAAGGCATGGGCATTGAATTTTTTGGTAATCCACAATCTTTGCATGGTTAAATACATCATCAATAGCACTCTTAAAATCAGAAGTACCAAACTGCCATGCATACTTTTTAAGATTTAAATTTGCTGATTCATTCCAATTTCCAGCTAATTTTAAAATGGCATTTATTAACCAACTAGGTGCTTTCAAACTTGATCCAAATTCTTTTCTGAAAAGTTCTGCAACGTCGTAAATAGGGGTACTAGCAATCCAAGCATGAATTCTTGGATCCTTTTCGACAGCTTGTGCAGTAAAATATCCCCCTCCGCTGACACCATAAATAGCTAAATAATTTAGTTTAGGATTTCTATTTTCCAACCAGTCTATGCATAATGAAATTGGAATAGAAGCATCCACATCAAAGACCAGCCCTCTACTAGGATTGCTCCCTTGACCAGGAAGATCAACCATTAAAACATTATAATTTCGTATCCATCCAGGATATCCTGCAAAGTAAAATAAATCTTCGCGATAAGTATCACCTCCACCAATCATGATTATCGTTGGGCAATTATCGTCGCTATGAAGATAATAACCAGGCAAGTAAGAACCCTGATAGGGAATAGTTAATTTTTCAATCGGTGCACCTAGTGAATGAATTGCACTAGAAAACACCTTCTCCATTTGACGAACGGTCGGTAAATACTCTTCAGAAAATGGATCGGTAAATTGGATTGCCGAGCGAAGTGAGTAGGTCTGTGCAAGATAATACTGCGCCTTTGTTTGTTCACTCAATCCTGAATTACTTGCTTCTTGTTCAAGGTAGTTTACATGCGATAAAAATACATTTTTCCAGTCATCAGGCTTTGGTGAGTTCCCCAATCTTTGAGCAAGATAATAAAGCTCTCCATGAGAGAAACCAAAAATTTCACCGATTCCTAACAACCAATT
>NZ_AJRH01000042.1:0-11696 GCF_000297015.1 Streptococcus sp. GMD6S
TGGTTAACACCGGCTGTAAATGGTCCTGGGAAATTGGCTTTGTCAAGGTAGCTAGCTGGGACGTCTACTGTATCTTTGGTGTTGTCAGCCACACCTTTTTGCACTTCAGCTGGAGTGGTCGCTGGTTGTGCTTCACTGGCTTCACGGTCTTGTCCAGAAACTGTAGACTCAGAACTTTCCACAGGTTTAACTGCATCTTCTGTTTGTTTCTTAGAGTCAGATTGTGCTTGCACTTCTTCTTTTGGTGCTGCTACTAGCTCTTTAGCAGTTTCGTCCGCTTTTTCTGAAGAGCTTGTCGTATCCACACTTGCTTTAGGTGTTGGAATAGACTGTTCTGAAGGAAGAGCTACATCGACTGCTTTTTTGAGAACCTCTGCTGGTAAGTCGCTCTTTTCACTCACCGAAGCAGCGCCTGGTACGACTTGGGCAGGAGTCGGATTGACGACATCAGCACGCGCAGAACTTGGTTGACCAACTAGGACAAAGAAGCCACTGGCCACAACAACTGAAGCAACACCGACACTGAGACGGCGAATAGACCAACGAGTATATCTCTGATTTGGATTGAATTTCATAGGATTCTCCTTAGAGTTTTCTTTTTTTGATGACTCTAGTATAATCTCCTAAAATTAAAAAGGATTAAGAAAAAGTTAAAATTTTTCTTAAATCCCTCTTATAAAATACTTATATTGACTCGTTAATTATTTGGAAAGAGAGTACCCTTCCTCTCCTACTCACTCAGTTCAGCTAGGGTGTCCAGATGTTGGTTATTAATGACGGCCATGATGTAGGCATCTGCCTGCAAGAGGTCATTGGGTCCGAATTGGACATCCAGAGGAGCATTTTCGTAGGCACGAAAGCCAAGTACGTTGAGGTTGTATCGCCCACGCAAATCCAACTGACTGAGGCTTTTATCTACCCATGATTGGGGGATTTTCATCTCGACAATCGATACATTCTTGTCCAGCTGAAAGACGTCTACACTGTTATGAAAGAGGATGGTCTGTGCCAATGAGCGCCCCATTTCAAACTCTGGTGAGATGACTGCGTCCGCGCCAATTTTTTCTAACACCTTTTTAGCTGTATGACTTTTGACCTTGGCAATAACGGTCGGCACCCCTAGACTCTTGCAGTGCATGACCGCGAGAACACTGGATTCTAGATTTTCACCCGTTGCGACAACTACGGTATCACAGGTGTCAATCCCCGCTGATAGAAGGAGTTCTTCATCCGTGATATCTCCAACTACCCCACGCGCCAGCACAGGTTCAAATTGATTAATGCGTTCCTCGTGGTCATCAATAGCAATGATATTCATGTCATGCTTGGCTAGAGCAGCCAAAACACTGCTCCCAAAAATTCCCAAGCCTAAAATTCCAATTGTCCGATCTGACATCGTTCTTCCTTTCTTATCCAATAGTGATATCTGCTTTCATATAGTGAATCGTATCTTTCTTGTCTGGCTGGTATTCCGCTACACTGACCAGTAGTGTCAAGGGACCAATACGGCCGATAAACATCAACAACATAACGATACTGAGGGCTATCTTGCCTAGCTCTGGTGTTAAATTTGCCGTCACTCCAACTGTCGCAAGTGCTGAAATGGTCTCAAACATGAGGTAAATAAAGCGCGGATTTCCTTCTGCGGTTACCCCTAATAGAATCAAGCCCAGCAAGAAGGTCAGCAAGAAGATAATAAAGACACTGAAAGATTTTTGCACGGTTCGGGGTTCAATGGTCCTCCGAGCTACATTGGCATGAGGCAAGCCCAATAATTCACTGCGAGCAAAGACCAACAAGACAAAGAAGGTCGTAATCTTGAGCCCCCCTGCTGTCCCTCCAGGTGCCCCGCCCAGAAACATCTGCAAGATGTAGATCAGTAAGGTAACTGGTCGAGCCTGGGTGTAGTCAATTGAAGCAAAGCCTGCCGTTCTCATGCTGACGGTCTGGAAGAAACTAACCAACAGTTTTTCTGGAAAACTAAGATTTCCAATCGTCCCAGGATTGTTCCACTCAATTAAGAGAGTCGATACTGTTCCAAAGAGCAAAATTCCCGCCGTTAGAAAGAGAACCAACTTAGTATGGAAACGCAGGCGCCGTTTTTTCTTTTTCCCAAACTGGGTCGCTAGATCAAACCAGACCATAAATCCTAGACCACCCGTGATAATCAAGCCTGCAATCACTAGATTAATCAAGGGGTCCGTTTGAAAGGCTAGCAAACTCGTACTTCCAAAATTATCAAATCCAGCATTACAGAAAGCTGAAACAGCCAAAAAGATAGAGGTTAAAATCCCTCGCCCCCAGCCAAATTCAGGAATAAAGCGGAAACTCAAGAGAAAGGCACCGAGCCCTTCCACTAGAAAAGTCGTCAGAAAGATTGAACGGATGAAATCCTTTAGAGACTGGGTTTCTCCATAAGCAAAACTTTCTTGAATGGTCTCACGGCCACGAAGACTGAGCTTTTGCTTGCCTTGGATATAAAAGATTCCGATAAAGGTCATGAGCCCCAAACCACCAATCTGGATCAAAATCATACAGATCAACTGACCCCAGATATTGTAAGTAGAGGCTACCGGCTGGGTAAAGAGCCCTGTCACACAGACCATAGACACAGTCGTAAAGAGATGGTCAAAGTAGGTCGCTTGTGACGTTCCTGCTTGCACAAAGGGGAGACTTAAAAGGAGCGAGCCCAAGAAGATCACTAGGGCAAAACTTAAAAAGATGCGACGGGCTGGCGATAAACGCCCTAATGTCGTCTTGATTTTTTCCAAAAAAGATTTGAATAACATAGCTACATTCTACCATAAAAACAGTAAGAACACTCACATGTGGTGCACAATGGCAAGACAGAGTTCGAGTGCCTTATCAAAAGCTTCTGATCCCCAGTCACGACTGTCGTAGTTATCTAGATCTGCTAAGGAATCTGCGGTAAAGAGCAGCTCTCCCCAGACAACCCCACGTAGTTGAGCTACTGCCGCAAGAGCAGAGCACTCCATCTCCACAACAGCACAGCCTTCTTCCTTGCGATAGGCAACCTTTTCAGCCGTCTCTCGGTAAAAACCATCTGTCGTCCAGGTCATGACCTCCTCGTAAGGAATGCCTCTTTGTTCCAAGACTTGCTCAATGGCAGAGATAGCCTCAATCTGCATCTCCATATAACGAGAAGGCGCTACATAGTGGTAGCTGGTTCCCTCATCTCGCAGAGCGCGAACAGGGACGAGAAAGGCATTTTCCTCTATATCGGCTAGGACTCCACAAGTACCAGTGGAAATGATTTGCTCCACACCATAGCCAATCAACCAATCCATAAACTGGGCTGCTGGAGCAGAACCAACAGGCGCTTGGGCCAGACAGATCTCTTCACCCTTGTAATTGATGACATAGACTGGATAGGTCTTGGTGGCAGAAACGAACTCACCAATACAGTCCGTCCCTACTTCCCCCGCATAGCGGTCAATCTCCTCCTCCAAAAATGCATAGATACACTTCTTTGGCAACTTCAAGTCTAACTCCTCATGTGTTGGCATAAGGACCGACTGAGGATTGTCATCAAACTCTAAAATGGGAATCGCATGCTTCTGAATCATCGCCCACCTCCTCTAATTTTGTACTATTGTATCAAAAGCTGACGGAGTGTCAAGGAGGAGACTGATGAACTGAGTAAAAAAAGCACCTCAGTTATGAGATACTTTGAACTTGCTAAGATATCGAGTAGTAAATATGAGCTGGGTAAAAGATGTGGGAGCCTTGTGCAAGGTGATTGAGGAGTTATAAATAAATACCAAATTCAACAACAAAAAAGACATGAATCTGAAATAAGCAGAACATGTCTTTTTTAGCTTGTTTGAAAGTCAAGTAAATAAACCTTAGTTCTTCTAGAACTCCCTTATTTCCACAAACCACCTAAAATCTGTTTTTCTAATAAGTCTAAGTCTTCCTCTTTTATTTCTCCATTGTCGCCAACGATATAAAGCTGAGCGAAGTAAGCCAACAATGGACCAACACAAATACGAACCATTTGAGGAATCGTTAACTCTGGATTTACACGTGGATCTGCTAGCAATTCCTTATGAAGCACTCGAAGTTTATCCTGAATAGCATTCCATATAAAAATCTGTTCATTTTTTAGTTTTTTATTTGAAAAACTCTCCTGCAGAATGATTTTCATCAAAGCACGATTTTTTTTGAGATAGCTCATACGATCGTGGACGAGATAACGAACCCTCTCTTCTGTCGTTTCAAAAGCTAAGAGTTCCTCAAAAAAACTACCGAAAATGCCTGGGACTACAGGATGTAAAATAGCCGTCAGTAGATCATCCTTCGTCTTAAAATACTTAAACAAAGTTGCCTGGCTTAGTCCAGCACGCTCAGCTATGTGAAGAGTTGAGGTCCCATGGTAACTCCTGGTTGATATGAGATCCACTGCTGCCTGCATGATTTTTTTCTTTCCTTGAGGGTAATTCGCTTCTTCTAAGTAATCTTCAAACGATTCAAAAACAGTCTTATCCATCTAATCTTCACACCTTTTTAGCATTATTTATGTTGATTTCTAAACTTTACGATAACGACGCAATCCAACAATATTGAGAATTGTTAAAATGATCAAGAAAATCATTAAAACACCAAGATTTGGCAAAATATCACCAAGATTGTGTCCGTAAAGAATAATCTGGCTTATTGCATCACCAGAATAGGTTAATGGCAAAAATTTCCCCACAGTTAGAGCCCATTCTCCCATTGATGACAATGGAATAATTCCTGAGAAAAAAAGTTGGGGCATAATCACAAGAGGAATAAATTGCATCATTTGGAATTCTGATTTTGCTAGAGTAGACAAGAGAATTCCAAAAGCTAGTGCTACAAGAGCCAGTACCACATTAACTATTATAACATTTAAAATATTTCCTACAACTTCTACATCTAGTAGCCAAATTGCTGCTAAGACGACAACTGCCGTTTGAAAAATCGCAATAATACCGTAAGACAACATATAGCCATAGACAATTTCAGAACGTTTCACTGGGGTTGCTAACAAGCGATCCAAGGTTCCACTTGAGCGCTCTTTCAAAAGTGCCATACCAGAAATCAAAAAGACAAAGAAGAAGACCACAAAGCCAATTAAAATTGGAATCATACGTGCAAAGAATCCAGTATTTTTATCTCCATATTGGTAAGATTCTTTGATTTCAGGCGCCTTTGCATCTAATTTCAATTGTGGAAGAGCTTGTTTGACACGAGATAGTAACTGATCGGTGCCTTCACTGGCGATACTTGTTCGTAACACTTGTCGTATCATAGATGTCTTGGAGGCATCTGTATTTGCGTAGTCGACCTGATACTCACCGTCTTTATAAGAAATCACAGCATCGACTTTTTCATTTGCTAGCGCTTCCTTGGCCTGATCTAAGTCTTGATAAGTCTCGACGTCCACATGATCGAGCTCATCCATTTTCGTTACCAAACCAGTTGGTAGATCTTGTGTCGCTAACTTGACATTCACGGTTGTACTAGCTGAAAACATGAGGTTCATCAGCCACATAATAAATACCGGCGCTACAAACATCATAGCCAAGGTTCGTTTGTCACGAAGCAATTCTTTGATAACTTTTTTAGCAATAGCAATGGTTCTCATCTTACTCTCCTTCTGCTTTCAAAAATACTTCTTCAATACTTGAAACTTGATAACTTTCTTTTAAGTGTTGCGGTATATCAAAAGCAATGATTTTTCCACCTAATAATAAGCCGACCTTATCCGTTAACTCTGCTTCATCCATAACATGAGTAGTAACTAATATCCCAACCCCATTGTCTCTAAGCGCGAATAATTCTTTCCAGATTTTCTTTCGAAGAGAAGGGTCGATTCCAACTGTCGGTTCGTCCAAAATCAAGAGTTGAGGATTTCCTAAAAGCGCGATAGCCAGTGACAAACGCCGTTTCATTCCTCCAGAATAACCAGATACCGCCTTGTTTAAGTAGTCTGTCAGATCTACTACTTGAGCTATATAAGCAATTTCCGCCTTCAGGTCTTTTTTAGAAAGCCCCTTTAGCTGACCAAAAAATTCCAGATTTTCTTGGCCTGACAAGGACTCGTATAAAGCATCTGACTGGGCCATATAACCAATGTCTCCTAAAATATAGCGATTGGGCATAGTGTGATTTAACACTAAAGCTACGCCTCCATCAGCCTTTTCCATTCCTAACGTAGTCTTAATCATAGTTGATTTACCAGCACCAGACGGACCAATTAATCCTATAATTTCTCCTAGCTGCAATTCAAAGCTGACATGATTCAGAACTATTTGTTGGTCAAAAGATTTTACTAAATCTTGTAAATGTAGCAATTTTTTCATATGCTTCCTCCTAGGTGAGTGGGTACTCACTTTTTAAATCACAGAAGCTATTATAGTGAGTAATCACTCACTTGTCAAGAGAAAGGGTTAAATTCTTTAAAAAAATAAAACACCAGATTCGTATCTGATGTTTATGATGCACATGTCTTATTTCTAAAAATGTTTTTGAACTTCCTCTCTATACTCCGAAATGGTCTTTCCTGTCCACTTTTTAAAGGCCTATTCTTCCTCTACTTTTCTCAGCCAATCCTACTACTGTCATCACAATAGCAACCTTGATAACCTTAGCTATGGAAATTCACTTTATCCGTTTTTATATGAAACAGACCAAGAAGTTCTCAACTCCGGATTGGTATTTATTCTAGAAAATCCTTCCTACATAAAACTCTCCCTTCTCTTTCGAGAAAGGAGATTCTTTTTTATCCTTGTCCGCCAGGGGCTGGACCGTCGCCTTGAGGGCCTCCATTTGGTCCACCGCCTCCAGGTATAGAATTGACGATTTCCGTTTGTTTTTCACCGTTGAGATAGATATCTCCACCTGTGTAGGTCGCTGTTCCATCAAAGTCAAAACCTGTTTGACCAGTCATTTTAATGGTCCCACCTGTGACCGTAATATTGCCGTTTGAGTCGATTGGGTCTGTGTCTCCTTGGCCGACTTCTACAGTCAGATTCCCGCCGTTCATAGTGAAGAAGATTTCATTCTGTTGGGCGTTTTTGTTAGCTGCGTTGACTCCATCATCTGTTGAGTAGATGCTAATATCCCCACCGTTGATAGTGATTGACTTACCTTCAAGTCCTTCTGTCGAATTCTTGACGGTGTAGGTACCACTATCGATGACGAGGTCTCCAGATGCGTGGATGCCATCATCTCCTGCTGTGACGGTGATGTTGTTGTTGGATAGGTACATGGTCCCAACTGAAGTATCCTCGTCATTGTCCACCTTGACCCCATCCTCTTTGGCATCGATGGTCATGGTCGTACCAGTGATGTTGAGTTCATCATTGACATTGAAGGCATCGCCAACTGCTGTGATGTTATAGGTTCCACCCGTGATGTGGAGGGTGTCGTTGGCCTTGATACCATTGTTCTTCTTGCCATCTACATTGAGAGTTCCTTTCCCGTTGATGGTCAAATCCACCTTAGAAAAGAGAGCTGCGTCTGCTTTTTCGTCACTGTTAGAGCTTGAGTCAGAGAGACTGTTGGTGGTTCCCTCTGCTAGAGTCAAGTAGACATGACCAGCTGATGTCGCAGATATCGCTGCATTGGTATTGGTCATGGTCGCGCCTTTTAGGACTAGATGAACATCTGCAGACTTATCTGCCTCGATCTTGATCTGCACTCCGTCAGACTGACCTGAAATCACATAGGTCCCAGATTTTGTGATGGTCACTGTTGATTCAGAGACTGTCACGCCATCCCCAAAGACGTTTGCTGATGAGCCAGATAACTCAATCTTAGAAGCTGTGCTTTCGTCATAAGAAGTATCATTGTCCTTCTCTGTAAAATAGGATGATTGGTTTGTCTTTGTTGCAGTTGTTGTGGCACTATTTGTCGTTGCATTGGTATTGGATGTAGTTGTTGACTGGGCACATGCTGCCATCAGCACTATTGCCGTTAAACTCGTTGCGAGTAGGGTCCATTTTTTTGATTTCATAGCTTTTTCCTCTCCTTCGTATGATATAGCTAGACAGTCTACAGAAGATTCCTGAAACAAAACTAAAACTTTTCTGAAAGTTTCCTTAAATTCAGTTTCGCTTAGTATTCTTTTGAAAGGGCTACTAGAAACAATTTGAGAGTACTAAAATGCATTTAATAGTTTTTAAAAGCAACATTCCCAAGTGCGATATCACTCTAACCCAAAAAGCCAAAAAGAAGAAAAATCTATAAGACTAAGATAAAGATTATAAAAAGAACAGCCCAAGCTGTTCTTTTTAGTTTTCTTTTACTGGGATTTCCTTGATGACACGCGCAGGATTGCCAGCTAGGACGACATTATCTCCGAAGGACTTGGTAATCACGGCCCCCGCTCCTGCAACGACGTTATTTCCCAGTGTCACTCCAGGAAGGACAATGACGCCACCTCCAGCCCAGAAATTATCTCCAATGGTGATGGGCTTGCCGTATTCGACCCCTGAATTGCGTTCATCCGGATCCAGTGGATGGAGTGGGGTTAAAAACTGACAGTTGGGGCCAAGCATGGCGTTGTTCCCGATGCGAATCGGGCAAACATCCAGCATGGTCAAGTTCCAATTAGAATAAAAATTTTCCCCTAGATGGATATTGACTCCATAATCGACCACCAAGCGTGGATTGACATAGAGATTTTCCCCAGTTGAGCCAAACCAAGTCTTGATAATATCTGCTCCCTTCAAGGGATCTTCTTCCTTGTTAAAGGCAGCCTGTTTTTGGCGAGAAGCCTGCGCCAAGACCCGCAACTCTGGATCCGACGGACGGTAAGGCTCCCCTGCTATCATTTTCTGGTATTCGCTGGTCATCTTATCACCTCACACTTACTTTGGACTCATCATATCAAAAAGCCTTTGAAAGGTCAAGAATAGCCTGCTTTCTAGACTCTCAAAACCAATCCCCTCCAAGTCAAAACAACTTGCTTGACAAAAGATTGACTTCATGGTTTAATATACCCCATAAGGGTATATGTGGAGGTGCCTATGTTTCACTTATTTACAAAAATTGACAGTATTTCTACCAGCGAGTTAGAAGCTAAACTCAGAGAACCGATTCAGCTACTAGATGTTCGGACGCCTATGGAATTCCGTAGAGGTCATATCAAAAATGCCAAAAATGTTCCTTTAACGGAAATCGGTTCTTACACACCTGCGACAAAAGAAACACTTTATGTCATTTGTCACTCTGGTGTACGAAGCAAACTAGCTGCGAAAATGCTTAAGAAAAAAGGCTACGATGTCATCAATGTTCGAGGCGGTATGAGCGCTTGGACAGGCAAGGTCATCTAGAAGCATAAAATAATTGGCTACACAGCCTTGAACCTTATCGAAGGTCTGAGCGACAATATCCAAGGTGTCCGCTCGAAGACGATCTGACTAAGGGCAAATAATCCCTAGATGTGCGGACAAGTGGCGAATTTCAGGGGAGCTACCCAAGGTCGATACCATCCATAACCCCTAAATGAACTAAGGGAGATCTTGGGTGAACCAGACAAGAACCAAGCCTACATCCTTAGCTGCCACAGCGTTTTGCGCAACTATATCACAGAGCGTATCCTCCAGCAGGCAGGATTTGCCGTCCAAAACCTTGATGGCGCTTATTCACTATATAAAATGGCTAATCCAGAAGGAGTCGAATATGGAAACGAGTATCAGCATGGCTGACTTTTATGAAAAATACCTAAATGAAAATCTAAACCTTATCGATGTACGTGAGGTGCATGAATTCCAAGCAGGACATGCACCAGGAGCAAGAAATCTTCCGTTAAGTACCTTGGAGCAAGGTTACAAAGAACTCAAACCTGACCAGGAATATCATGTCATCTGTCAAGGTGGAGTCCGTTCCGCATCTGCTTGTGAATTTCTAAGCGCCCAAGGCCTCACCGTTATCAATGTAGAAGGTGGTATGAATGCTTGGCCCGGTCAAGTAGAATAAGCAAAAAACCGATTAAGTTCCTTAATCGGTTTTTTCATTTCTGCAACCCACTGATATAGGGCTCGTAGCCCGTCGCTTCTAAAAAACGAAACACATTGATGGTATCTAAAAAGAGGTTTTCTCATTGGTATTGGGGGAACTCATCCGTTTGTCTGACATGATTTTTTTATTGAAATAGACTTAAATGACTTTGTCTGCATTGTTTATCAATAGCAAATTAGTTTACTTCCGTTTAATCAGGTATCGGATGGCCTTTTCTAGGCGTTCCTTTTGAGCCTCGGGGTCATCTAATGGTTGGTTGATGCAGTCAGTGAGATTTTCAGTAATGATCATCTCAATCACGCGCTCAACGCTAGATTTCACTGCTGTCAACTGCGTAACAATATCTGCGCAGTCACGATCTTCTTCAATCATCTTTTGAATCCCACGCAACTGGCCCTCTGAACGTTTCAGGCGTGTGATATACTTTGAGTTTGTCATTAATTTATCCTTGGTCACTTTTTCTTCATTATATCTCGAATAAGGGGCTTTGTCAAAATTCACTTCCTGTCTGTATTTGTAGGAGGCAACCTCTCCTCTGTATCAGATAGAAAAGATTGATAAGCATGGAAATGGAAAAGAAACTCTGTCCTCCTTGAAGCTCGATGGGAAGTCACGTTTCCTTTCAACCAACTGACCTTTATGCGTATATCTTGGACAAATTGGACAAAAAGGCTAGGATCACTATCCCATAGACTATAACTAGAGCCAGCCCAAATCCGATACCAAACCACTTGTAAAACTTGTCCATTCCGCTGTAACGTTCGACATAGGCCCTGGTCGGCTTGTCTGGATCATACCAGACTGTCAGCTCCGAATGAAGGGGGAAATGGGTCTGCATCAAGCGTTTGAAGGAAACAAAGGAGTTGCTGTAGCGAGTGATCGAAGGCGCTAGCATATCTTCTCTTGTATAGTCCTTTAAAAATTTAGTAGTCCCCCACGGAATTGTGACCGTTTTGAACATAAAATACTGCAAGGTTTTCTTATAAGAAATCCCATCCACCGTGTATTCGACGATAGGTGGATACCCCTCACGAAAACGGCTATAGCCGATAACCGTTCCCTGTACGGATGACTTGGCAAGGCGGACCAACTTCTGATCCCGAAGATAGAGGAAAAGAAAGGTCCCACACACAAATACAAAAGATAGGAAGATGACGATTGTCCCAACTATCAAACCAATCACTTCTTTATTCATATGAACTCCTCCTGTTATTTTATACAGTAAAATCCCAAAACGAACTCGTCCAGAAGGACATTGAAGCTCTCGAGTCTACTCTTCGGATTTTTCTTTTGACTGTTTTTCTCTCAAATCTTTTACAGATTTCGATATGATATCTCTCACCTGTTCGTCAGTAAGTCCTGGAATCTGGTAATAAGGATTATTGGACTCACTTTTTGACGGTTTTGTTCCTGAACTTTCGGTTTTAGAACTTTGTTCAGTCGAAGACGAGGATTTCGACTCTGAGGAACTGGATTCTTTGATCATAGAGGAACTGGACGACTCAGACTCAGAAGGCTTGGACGTTTCAGGCGTTTTAGAATCAACCTTAGGCGGCTTGTTTACTTGGTCGTTCGGCTGTTTCACAGGTTTATAGAATAGCCCAAAAGACAGCAGCAAGGCCATCAAGATCCCAATGCCAGCAAAAGTTCTTTTATTAGCTTCAGCCGAGGGAACCTTTACT
>NZ_AJRH01000043.1:0-11252 GCF_000297015.1 Streptococcus sp. GMD6S
CGTACTGAGTGGAAGAAAGCAGCCAATGGAGCAGATATTCTGTCTGACGTATACAATGCCAATCCAACTGCTATGAAGTTGATTTTGGAGACATTCTCTGCCATTCCAGCTAATGAAGGGGGCAAGAAAATCGCAGTCTTAGCAGACATGAAGGAACTTGGTGACCAGTCTGTTCAGCTCCATAACCAGATGATTTTGAGCCTATCGCCAGATGTGCTGGATACCGTGATTTTCTATGGAGAAGACATTGCCGAATTAAGCCAACTTGCTAGTCAAATGTTCCCAATCGGCCACGTTTATTACTTCAAGAAAACAGCTGACGAGGACCAATTTGAAGACCTAGTCAAGAAGGTTAAGGAAAGCCTTGGAGCCAATGACCAAATTTTGCTTAAAGGCTCTAACTCCATGAATCTAGCCAAGTTGGTAGAAAGTTTAGAAAATGAATGCAAGTGATTTTGCCAAGTATCTGCAAAGAATGCTGGCCATTACGGATACTGGATTAACCTTTACAAAAGATCCTTTCGACCGTGAGCGTTACGAGGACTTGTGAAGTCTGTTATCTGAAATGTTGAATCAGGTATCAGACCTCGATGCAGAAGAAGTGGCAGAAGTCTTGAAACCAACGTCCGCTTATGCAACTCCTCTGATGGACGTCCGTGCTTGGATTGTTGAGGATGAAAAAGTATGTTTAGTTAGAGGAAAAGGAGAGGATAGTTGGGCTTTGCCAGGTGGTTTTGGTGAAGTTGGCTATTCTCCAACCGAAAATATTCTTAAAGAAATTGAAGAAGAAACCGGCTTTACAGCAAAAGCTGAAAGGTTACTTGCAGTTTTTGATACCAATCGTTTCCAACTACAGAGCAAACAATATGCAAAGTTTGTCTTTGAATGTAAGCTTCTTGATGGACAATTTCAAGAGAATCAAGAAATTGCTGAGCTTCAATTTTTTGCCATTGACCAATTGCCAGTCTTATCTGAAAAACGCATCACCAAGGAGCAAATGGAGATTCTTTGGCAGATTCATCAAGGACAAAGAGACCAATATCTTGACTGAGAAGATTATTATCGTATTTCTGAATTCATTTTTTTCTATTGGCATGGTATAATATGTGAGAAGATTTTGAAATATAATGAGGAATATTAAATGAATTTATGGGATATTTTCTTTACAACGCAAGCGACAGAACCACCTCAATTTGACCTTGTCTGGTATGTAAGTTTATTTTCGTTATTAGCGTTGACCTTCTACACTTCTTATCGCTATTACGATAAAAAAGTCTATCAACGTTTTTTCCAAATTTTACAAGCTGTCCAGTTGATTCTTCTCTATAGTTGGTACTGGGGAAATCACATGCCGATGTCAGAAAGTTTACCATTTTATCATTGTCGTATAGCGATGTTTGTAGTGCTGTTACTTCCTGGTAAGTCAATGTATAAGCAATATTTTTCTCTACTTGGAATTTTTGGAACGCTGGCAGCTTTTGTTTATCCAGTACCAGATGCCTATCCTTTTCCCCACATAGCCATCCTGTCTTTCATTTTTGGTCACCTAGCTCTTCTAGGAAATTCTTTGGTTTATTTATTTAGACAGTATGACTCTAGATTATTGGATGTTAAGCGGATTGTTTTATTAACCTTTTCACTTAATGCTCTGATTTTTGTGGTTAATTTAGTGACTGGAGGAGATTATGGATTCTTGACAAAGCCACCATTGGTTGGTGATCATGGCTTAGTGGCCAATTACCTGATTGTGTCGCTGGTATTAGCTACAGCTATTAGTTTGACCAAGAAAGTATTAGAAGTTTTTTTAGAGCAAAAAGCAGAAAAAATACTTGTGAAGAAAGCTTAAGTATAAGCTTTCTTTTTTTGTAAAAAAAGATACTTTTTTAAAGTAAGGCTGTTAAGATAAAAAAATAGAAATAAAAAGTGAAAAATGACTAGGAAATTTATCAAAATCTAAGCACGATTGGATTTTTTGTGTTATAATATTCTTTGAATAGCTATACCCAAACATAGTTATTAAATAGAAGTGAGAAACTTGGAAGACAGAGAGGATGCGATGTAATGACTAGAGATGGTTTTTTTACAGGCTTAGATATCGGAACTAGCTCGATTAAAGTGCTAGTAGCTGAGCATAGAGATGGCGAAGTAAATGTAATTGGTGTTAGCAATGCCAAAAGTAAAGGTGTAAAAGACGGAATTATTGTTGATATTGAAGCAGCTGCTTCAGCAATCAAATCCGCAATCACACAGGCAGAAGAGAAAGCTGGTATTTCTATTAAGTCTGTTAACGTTGGCCTTCCAGCAAACCTCTTGCAGGTTGAACCAACACAAGGAATGATTCCTGTAACTTCAGACACCAAAGAAATCACAGATCAAGATGTTGAAAATGTTGTCAAATCAGCTTTGACAAAGAGCATGACTCCTGACCGTGAAGTGATTACATTTATTCCAGAAGAATTCATCGTGGATGGTTTCCAAGGCATCCGTGACCCTCGTGGTATGATGGGTGTTCGTTTGGAAATGCGTGGTCTGCTTTACACAGGGCCTCGTACGATTCTACACAATCTTCGCAAGACAGTGGAGCGTGTGGGTATCCATGTTGATAATGTGATTATTTCACCTTTGGCAATCGTGAACTCCGTTCTCAACGAAGGCGAACGCGAATTTGGTGCGACTGTCATTGACATGGGTGGAGGTCAGACTACTGTAGCGACTATCCGTAACCAGGAATTGCAGTTCACTAATATCTACCAAGAAGGTGGAGATTACGTTACAAAAGACATTTCTAAAGTCTTGAAAACATCTCAAAAAATTGCAGAAAGTTTGAAACTGAACTATGGTGAAGCTTACGTTCCACTTGCAAGTAACGAAACTTTCCAAGTTGAAGTAATCGGTGAAGTAGAACCTGTTGAAGTAACAGAAAGCTATTTGGCAGAAATTATCTCAGCACGCATCAAACATATCTTTGACCAAATCAAACAAGAGTTGGAAAGAAGACACTTGTTAGATTTGCCAGGTGGCATCGTCCTTATCGGTGGAAATGCAATTTTGCCAGGAATTGTTGAATTAGCTCAAGAAGTATTTGGTGTTCGAGTAAAACTTTATGTACCAAATCAAGTTGGAATTCGCAACCCTGCATTTGCGCACGTGATTAGCTTGTCTGAGTTTGCTGGTAAATTGACTGAAGTCAATCTTCTTGCCCAAAAAGCAGTTAAAGGAGATGAATTCCTTCGTCAAAAACCAATCAACTTTGGCATTCCAAATCAACGTTTGAATCCAGTAGCGCAACCAAGTCCAGCACAAGCAGCTCCAGCTGAAACTGTGCAGGAAGCCCCAGTTGCTCCCAAGGAAGAATTCCAAGCAAGTTCTCAAAGTAAACCGAAGCTAACAGAACGTTTCCGTGGTTTGATCGGAAGCATGTTTGATGAATAAAAGAGGATAAGAAATTATGACATTTTCATTTGATACAGCAGCAGCTCAAGGCGCAGTTATTAAGGTAATTGGTGTCGGTGGTGGTGGTGGCAACGCCATCAACCGCATGGTTGACGAAGGTGTTGCTGGTGTAGAATTTATCGCAGCCAACACTGATGTACAAGCCCTTAGCAGTACGAAAGCAGAAACAGTTATCCAACTTGGTCCAAAATTGACTCGTGGTTTGGGTGCTGGAGGACGTCCAGAAGTTGGACGTAAAGCTGCAGAAGAAAGTGAAGAAGCTTTGACGGAAGCTATCACTGGAGCGGACATGGTCTTTATCACTGCAGGTATGGGTGGTGGATCTGGTACAGGTGCAGCCCCTGTTATTGCACGTATCGCTAAAGATCTTGGTGCTCTTACAGTTGGTGTTGTGACACGTCCTTTCGGATTTGAAGGAAGCAAACGTGGCCAGTACGCTGTAGAAGGAATCAACGAACTTCGCGAGCATGTTGATACTTTGTTGATTATCTCTAACAACAACTTGCTTGAAATCGTTGATAAGAAAACGCCACTTCTTGAAGCTCTTAGCGAAGCAGATAACGTTCTTCGCCAAGGTGTTCAAGGAATTACTGACTTGATCACGAACCCAGGATTGATTAACCTTGACTTTGCTGACGTGAAAACTGTAATGGCCAACAAAGGGAATGCCCTTATGGGTATCGGTATCGGTAGTGGTGAAGAACGCGTTGTTGAAGCGGCTCGTAAAGCAATTTACTCTCCACTTCTTGAAACAACAATCGATGGTGCAGAGGATGTCATCGTCAACGTTACTGGTGGTCTTGATTTGACCTTGATTGAAGCAGAAGAAGCTTCAGAAATTGTCAACCAAGCAGCTGGCCAAGGTGTAAACATCTGGCTTGGAACATCAATTGACGAAAGCATGAAGGATGAAATCCGTGTTACTGTTGTAGCGACAGGTGTTCGTCAAGAGCGAGTGGAAAAAGTAGTTGGAGCTCGTAACAACCAACCAGTTGGACGTCCAACAACTAAAGCTCCACAAGCGCACACATTTGACCGTCAATTCGACTTGGAAGAGACAGCAGAATTGCCTAAATCAAGCCCACGTCGTTTTGAAACAAACCAAGCGTCTGCTTTTGGAGACTGGGACTTGCGTCGTGAGTCTATTGTTCGCCAAACAGATCCAGTTGTTTCACCGGTAGAACGCTTCGAAACACCAGTTTCACAAGATGAAGATGAATTGGATACACCTCCATTCTTCAAAAATCGTTAATCAATGAATTTGAAAAAAAATACTGAATTAGTTTTTCAGCAAATAGCTGATGCTAGTCAAGAAGCCAACCGTGCTCTAGATGCTGTTTCAGTAATCGCAGTGACAAAGTATGTAGATGTACAAACAGCGGAAGCCTTGCTTCCGCTTGGTGTCCGTCATATAGGTGAAAATCGAGTTGATAAATTTTTAGAAAAATATCAGGCCTTGAAAGATTACCCAGTTACTTGGCATTTAATAGGAACACTACAGAGACGGAAAGTGAAAGAAGTAATCCCATATGTGGATTACTTTCATGCTTTAGATTCCCTTAAGTTAGCCCAGGAAATTCAAAAGAGAACAGATCATGTTATCAAGTGTTTCTTGCAGGTCAATATTTCTGGGGAAGAAAGCAAGCATGGGTTTTCAAAAGAAGAATTGCTAGAACTTTTGCCAGAATTGGCTAAGTTAGATCAGATTGAGTATGTTGGTTTAATGACCATGGCTCCTTTTGAGGCAGACAGTGATGAATTGAAAGAAATTTTCAAGGATACGCAGGCTCTGCAAGCAGAAATTAGAGAAAAACAAATCCCTAATATGCCGATGACAGAGCTAAGCATGGGAATGAGTCGTGATTTTAAGGAAGCGATTCAGTTCGGCTCAACCTTTGTTCGAATCGGTACAGCATTTTTTAAATAGGAGAGAGCTATGTCTTTAAAAGATAGATTCGATAAATTTATAGATTATTTTACAGAAGACGGAGAAGAAACGACTAACTACCAGGCTCAACAAGAGGGAACAGTTAGCCCAGCCATCTCATCTTCTAAAGAATTACCAGCACCTGCTCAGTCAGGATCAGCAAAAGATGCAAATATTACCCGTCTTCATGCGCGTCAGCAAGAATTGGCAATGCAAAGCCATCGTTCAGATGAGAAAGTGACAATTGACGTTCGCTATCCAAGAAAATATGAAGATGCAACTGAAATTGTAGATTTGTTGGCTGGCAATGAAAGTATTTTGATTGATTTCCAATACATGACAGAGGTTCAAGCCCGTCGTTGCCTTGATTACTTGGACGGAGCCCGCCATGTCTTAGCTGGGAATATGAAAAAAGTTGCGAGTACGATGTATCTATTGACGCCTGTCAACGTTGTCGTGAATATTGAAGATATCAAACTTCCAGATGAATCACAAAGCGCTGAGTTTGGTTTTGATATTAAACGAAATAGAGCAAGATAATGATTTTCTTAATTCGTTTAATCCAAAATGCGGTTAGCATTTATTCCATCATTCTCGTTGCATTTGCTCTTCTTTCATGGTTTCCAAATGCCTATGAAAGCCAGCTAGGTCGCCTAGTTATCAGACTTGCTCGTCCAGTTATTGAGCCCCTTCGTAAGCTCAATCTACAATTTGCTGGTCTTGACTTTACGGTTTGGGCGGCGCTGATTCTGATTCAGTTTGTTGGAAATCTCTTAACACGACTAGTCTTATTACTATGACAGCAAATCGAGCCATTTATCAGCATTTTTCCCAAGATGATATTCCCTTTATTGATAAGGGGTTAGAGTGGATCAAGCGGGTAGAAGATACCTATGCACCGGTACTTACTCCTTTTATCAATCCCCATCAGGAACAGATTTTGAGGGTACTAGCTGGGACATATGGACTGGGTTGCCAAAGTAGTGGTGATTTTCTTCCGACAGAGTCGGTTCGAGTTCTTCTCTATCCAGATTACTTTGAACCGGAGATATCAGACTTTGAAATGGCCTTGTTGGAAATTTGCTATCCGAGTAAGTTTGAGCAACTGAGTCATGGAAAAATATTGGGAACAATTATCAACCAACTAGGAATTGACCGTAAATTATTTGGTGATATCTTGGTAGATGAAAAGAGAGCACAGATTTTTGTCAATCGTGATTTCATTCCTCTTTTTCAGGATGGAATAAGAAAGATTGGCAGACTTCCTGTATCGCTGGAGGAATGTCCTTTTACCGATAGGATTTTGTCTAAAATTGATTATAGAGAACGAGAAATTTTAGTTTCGAGTTTTCGATTGGATGCCCTCTTATCAAGTGCCTTGAAATTATCTAGAAATCAAACTAGTCAACTGATTGAGAAAAAATCTGTCCAGGTAAATTATCATGTGGTTGAAAAATCTGATTACCAGGTCGCAGTTGGAGATTTGATCAGTGTGAGAAAGTTTGGTCGTTTGAAAGTTGTCAAAGACAATGGTCAGACCAAAAAGGATAAGAAAAAACTAACAGTCCGGCTACTTTTAAGCAAGTGAGAAAAAATATGTCGATTACACCACAAGAAATAAGTGATAAAGCTTTCTCAAGAACATTCAGAGGCTACAATCAGGAAGAAGTTGACCTCTTTCTAGATAAGATTTACTTTGAATTAGAGGAGATGATTCGATACAAAGATGAAACTGAACTCTATATCAAAAAACTAGAAGAACGTCTTTCCTATTATACGAATGATATTCCTAAGAGAACAGTAACAAGCGAGCAAGAACCAGAAGCAATTAATGATTCTATTTTTTATTAAGTAAGTGAGGAAAAGTATGCCAATTACATCGTTAGAAATTAAAGATAAAACCTTTGGTACAAGATTTAGAGGTTTTGATCCAGAAGAAGTAGATGAATTTCTGGATATCGTTGTTCGTGACTACGAAGACTTGGTTCGTAGCAATCACGATAAAGAGACACACATCAAGAGTTTGGAAGAACGTTTGTCTTACTTTGATGAGATGAAGGATTCCTTGAGTCAGTCAGTTTTGATTGCTCAAGATACTGCGGAGCGTGTTAAACAGGCTGCTCAAGAACGTTCAAACAATATTATTCAACAAGCTGAACAAGACGCCCAGCGTTTGCTTGAAGAAGCGAAATACAAGGCAAATGAAATTCTCCGTCAGGCAACAGATAATGCGAAGAGAGTGGCTGTTGAGACAGAAGAGTTGAAGAACAAGAGCCGTGTATTCCATCAACGCCTCAAGTCTACGATTGAAAGTCAATTGGCTATTGTCGAGTCATCTGATTGGGAAGATATTCTTCGCCCAACAGCTACTTACCTTCAGACAAGTGATGAAGCCTTTAAAGAAGTGGTGGGTGAAGTTCTTGGTGAATCTGTATCTTTACAACCAGAAGAAGAGCCTATTGATATGACTCGTCAATTCACACCAGAAGAGGTTGCTGAATTACAAGCTCGTATCGAGGCTGGTAACAAAGAATTAGCTGAGTTTGAAGCTCAACAAAACCAACAGACAGAAGAAAGTGACCAGCATGAAGAGTCAGTTGAAGTAGAAGCTACTGCGGCAACTGAGAACGATGCAAATAAAGAATCTGTTCTTATCCTATAAAAAAATGTGAGAACAAGATCCAACCAACTATATTTTCAGCGAGCGGGAGATGGTGAGAGTCCTGCAATCCCTAGTGGTTAGATTATCCTCTCAACGAATCTAATCTGAAAACAGTAAGACTAGACGTCCCCCACGTTACGGGAAAAGAGGAAAAGAGACCCTGTCTTTTTTCGAACAAAGGTGGTACCACGATTTTCGTCCTTTTTGCGAATCGTGGTTTTTATTTTGTCATTTTAAATTAAAGGAGTAACAATGAAACTTAAAGAAACCCTCAATCTAGGGAAAACAGACTTTCCTATGCGTGCTGGTCTTCCAACCAAAGAACCAGTTTGGCAAAAAGAATGGGAAGAAGCAAAACTTTACCAACGTCGTCAAGAATTGAACCAAGGAAAACCGCATTTCACCTTGCATGATGGCCCTCCGTATGCAAACGGAAATATCCACGTTGGACATGCCATGAACAAGATTTCTAAAGATATTATTGTTCGTTCTAAGTCTATGTCTGGATTTTATGCTCCTTATATCCCAGGTTGGGATACTCATGGTCTGCCAATCGAGCAAGTCTTGGCAAAACAGGGCGTTAAACGCAAAGAAATGGACTTGGTTGAGTACTTGAAACTTTGCCGCGAGTACGCTCTTTCTCAAGTTGATAAACAACGTGAAGACTTTAAACGTTTGGGTGTTTCTGGTGACTGGGAAAATCCTTATGTGACTTTGACTCCAGACTATGAAGCAGCTCAGATCCGTGTCTTTGGTGAGATGGCTAAAAAAGGCTATATCTACCGTGGTGCCAAGCCAGTTTACTGGTCATGGTCTTCTGAGTCAGCCCTTGCTGAAGCGGAAATTGAGTATCATGACTTGCTTTCAACTTCCCTTTACTATGCTAACCGCGTCAAAGACGGAAAAGGTGTGCTAGATACAGACACTTACATCGTAGTTTGGACAACTACTCCATTTACCATTACAGCTTCTCGTGGTTTGACTGTTGGAGCGGATATTGATTACGTAGTCGTACAACCTGCTGGTGAGACTCGTAAGTTTGTGGTTGCTTCAGAATTGTTGAATAGCTTGTCTGAGAAATTTGGTTGGGCTGATGTTCAGGTCTTGGCAACCTACCGTGGTCAAGAATTGAACCACATTGTGACAGTCCACCCATGGGATACGGCTGTAGATGAGTTGGTAATCCTGGGTGACCACGTTACGACTGACTCTGGTACTGGTATTGTCCATACAGCCCCTGGTTTTGGTGAGGACGACTACAATGTTGGTGTTGCCAACGGCCTTGAAGTTGCTGTAACAGTTAACGAACGCGGTATTATGATGGAAAATGCTGGTCCTGAATTTGCGGGTCAGTTCTATGACAAGGTTGTGCCGACTGTTATCGAAAAACTGGGCGATTTGCTCCTTGCTCAAGAAGAAATCTCTCACTCATACCCATTTGACTGGCGTACCAAGAAACCAATCATCTGGCGTGCTGTTCCACAGTGGTTTGCCTCTGTATCTAAATTCCGCCAAGAAATCTTGGATGAAATTGAAAAAGTGAAGTTCCACTCAGAATGGGGGAAAGTTCGTCTTTACAATATGATTCGTGACCGTGGCGACTGGGTTATCTCTCGTCAACGTGCTTGGGGAGTTCCCCTTCCTATCTTCTATGCTGAAGACGGAACGCCAATCATGACTGCTGAGACTATTGAACATGTAGCTCAACTCTTTGAGGAACACGGTTCTATCATCTGGTGGGAACGTGATGCTAAGGACCTCTTGCCAGAAGGATTTACTCATCCAGGTTCACCAAATGGCGAGTTCAAGAAAGAAACAGATATCATGGACGTATGGTTTGACTCAGGTTCATCATGGAATGGAGTAGTGGTCAACCGTCCAGAACTCAAATATCCAGCAGATCTTTACCTTGAAGGTTCTGACCAGTACCGTGGTTGGTTCAACTCATCACTTATCACATCTGTTGCTAACCATGGCGTTGCTCCTTACAAACAAATCTTGTCACAAGGTTTTGCTCTTGATGGTAAAGGTGAGAAGATGTCTAAATCTCTTGGGAATACGATTGCTCCAAGTGATGTTGAAAAACAATTTGGTGCGGAAATCTTGCGTCTCTGGGTAACAAGTGTGGACTCAAGCAACGACGTGCGTATCTCTATGGATATCTTGAGCCAAGTCTCTGAAACTTACCGTAAGATCCGTAACACTCTTCGTTTCTTGATTGCCAATACATCTGACTTTAACCCAGCTCAAGACGCAGTAGCTTACGATGAGCTTCGTTCTGTTGACAAGTACATGACCATTCGCTTTAACCAGCTTGTGAAAACGATTCGTGATGCTTATGCTAACTTTGAATTCTTGACAATCTACAAGGCCTTGGTGAACTTCATCAACGTTGATTTGTCAGCCTTCTACCTTGACTTTGCCAAAGACGTTGTTTACATCGAGGGTGCCAAATCACTCGAACGCCGTCAAATGCAGACTGTCTTCTATGACATTCTTGTCAAAATCACTAAACTCTTGACACCAATCCTTCCTCACACAGCAGAGGAAATCTGGTCATATCTTGAGTTTGAAGCTGAAGAATTTGTTCAATTGTCTGAATTACCAGAAGCTGAAACTTTTGCCAACCAAGAAGAAATCCTGGATACATGGGCAGCCTTCATGGATTTCCGCGGACAAGCTCAAAAAGCCTTGGAAGAAGCGCGTAATGCAAAAGTAATCGGTAAATCGCTTGAAGCACACTTGACAGTTTATCCAAACGAAGTTGTGAAAACTCTTCTTGGAGCAGTAGATAGCAATGTGGCTCAACTTTTGATCGTGTCAGAATTGACCATCGCTGAAGGTACAGCTCCAGAAGGCGCAGTTAGCTTTGAGGATGTTGCCTTCACAGTTAAACGTGCTGCAGGTGAAGTTTGTGACCGTTGCCGTCGTATCGACCCAACAACAACAGAACGCAGCTACCATGCAGTCATCTGTGATCACTGTGCAAGCATCGTAGAAGAAAACTTTGCAGATGCAGTTGCAGAAGGATTTGAAGCGAAATAATCAGATTAGAAATATGTCTTCTCATAGTTTAAGGTGAGAGGAAAGGTAAAAGAGAGAAAGTCATTTCTCTCTTTTTTTGCTGGTAAAAGCTTAGGACAAAGATGTAGAAATTCAACATTTTTAAGGAAAGTTTTAAGTTGATTTTTTGAGATTTTTTAAAAAGAG
>NZ_AJRH01000044.1:0-10939 GCF_000297015.1 Streptococcus sp. GMD6S
CGAATCCTTCCTCTAGGAGGCTATGTTCGTATGGCAGGCTGGGGTGATGATGCGACAGAAATTAAGACAGGAACTCCGGTCAGTTTAACACTTGCTGATGATGGTAAGGTCAAACGGATCAACCTCTCAGGGAAGAAACTGGATCAAACGGCTCTTCCTATGCAGGTAACCCAGTTTGACTTTGAAGACAAGCTCTTTATCAAGGGGTTGGTCTTGGAAGAAGAAAAGATTTTTGCAGTAGATCACGATGCAACGGTTGTTGAAGAAGACGGAACCGAAGTGCGCATCGCTCCTTTGGATGTACAGTATCAAAATGCTTCTATCTGGGGCAAGCTCATCACCAACTTTGCAGGTCCTATGAATAACTTTATCTTAGGTGTTGTTGTTTTTTGGATCTTGATCTTTTTGCAGGGCGGTGTTAGAGATACTCAGACCAATCTCTTTCACGTCATGCCAGAGGGCGCTTTGGCTAAGGTGGGCGTAGCTGAGACAGCTCAAATCACCAAGGTCGGCTCGCATGAGGTTAAGAATTGGCAAGACTTGACCCAGGCTGTGGAAGCAGATACCAAGGACAAGACCGCCCCGACCTTGGATGTGACCATTTCTGAAAATGGTAGCGAAAAACAAGTCACTGTGACTCCAGAAGAAAATCAAGGACGTTACATTCTCGGGGTTCAACCAGGGGTCAAGTCAGACTTTCTATCCATGTTTGTTGGTGGATTTACAACTGCAGCTGACTCAGGGCTCCGTATCCTTTCAGCTCTGAAAAACTTGATTTTCCATCCAGATTTGAACAAACTCGGCGGTCCCGTTGCCATTTTTAAGGCAAGTAGCGATGCTGCTAAAAATGGAATTGAGAACGTCCTCTACTTCCTAGCCATGATTTCTATTAATATCGGGATTTTTAATTTGATTCCAATCCCGGCTTTGGATGGTGGAAAGATTGTGCTCAATATCCTAGAGGCTATCCGCCGTAAACCCCTTAAACAAGAAATTGAAACCTATGTCACCATGGCTGGTGTAGTTATCATGGTTGTCTTGATGCTAGCTGTGACCTGGAATGACATTATGCGACTCTTCTTTTAGATAATCGAGGAATATTATGAAACAAAGTAAAATGCTAATCCCAACGCTTCGCGAAATGCCAAGTGATGCTCAAGTTATCAGCCACGCCCTTATGTTGCGTGCTGGTTATGTTCGCCAAGTTTCTGCAGGTGTTTATTCTTACCTACCACTTGCTAACCGTGTGATTGAAAAGGCTAAGAATATCATGCGCCAAGAGTTTGATAAGATTGGTGCGGTGGAGATGTTGGCTCCTGCCCTTCTCAGTGCCGATCTTTGGCGTGAATCAGGCCGTTACGAAACCTATGGTGAAGACCTTTATAAACTGAAAAATCGTGAAAAGTCAGACTTTATCCTAGGTCCGACACACGAAGAGACTTTTACAGCCATTGTCCGTGACTCTGTCAAGTCTTACAAGCAATTGCCACTCAACCTTTACCAAATCCAACCGAAATACCGTGATGAAAAACGCCCACGTAACGGACTTCTTCGTACACGTGAGTTCATCATGAAAGACGGTTACAGTTTCCATGCCAACTATGATAGCTTGGATGTGACCTATGATGAATACAAGGCAGCCTATGAGCGCATCTTCACTCGTAGTGGTTTGGATTTCAAGGCTATCATCGGTGACGGTGGTGCCATGGGTGGTAAGGACAGTCAAGAATTTATGGCGATTACACCTGCTCGTACAGACCTTGACCGCTGGGTTGTCTTAGACAAGTCAGTTGCCTCATTTGATGAGATTCCTACAGAAGTGCAAGAAGAAATCAAGGCAGAATTGCTCAAATGGATGGTTTCTGGTGAAGACACCATTGCCTACTCAAGTGAGTCTGGCTATGCGGCTAACTTGGAAATGGCAACAAATGAGTACAAACCAAGCAACCGTGTCGTTGCGGAAGAAGAAGTGACTCGAGTGGAAACTCTAGGTGTTAAATCCATCGATGAAGTCGCAGCCTTCCTAAACGTTCCGCAAGAACAAACCATCAAAACCCTCTTCTATATGGCAGATAGTGAGCTTGTTGCAGCCCTTCTAGTTGGAAATGACCAACTCAATGAAGTTAAGTTGAAAAACCACTTGGGAGCAGATTTCTTTGACGTTGCGAGCGAGGAAGAAGTAGCAAATGTTATCTCAGCTGGCTTTGGTTCGCTTGGCCCAGTTGCTTTGCCAGAAAATGTGAAAATCATTGCTGACCGCAAGGTGCAAGATGTTCGCAATGCTGTTGTAGGGGCTAACGAAGATGGCTACCATTTGACGGGTGTGAACCCAGGTCGCGACTTTACTGCAGAATATGTGGATATCCGTGAAGTTCGTGAGGGTGAAATTTCCCCAGACGGACAAGGTGTTCTTAACTTTGCGCGTGGTATCGAGATTGGTCACATCTTCAAATTGGGAACTCGCTACTCAGCAAGCATGGGTGCGGATGTTTTGGATGAAAATGGCCGTGCGATCCCAATCATCATGGGTTGTTACGGTATTGGTGTCAGCCGTCTCCTCTCAGCAGTTATGGAGCAACACGCTCGCCTCTTTGTCAATAAAACTCCAAAAGGTGAATACCGTTACGCTTGGGGAGTTAACTTCCCTAAAGAATTGGCGCCATTCGATGTGCATTTGATTACTGTCAATGTTAAAGATGAAGAAGCGCAAGTCTTGACAGAAAAATTGGAAGCCAACTTGATGGAAGCTGGTTACGAAGTCTTGACGGATGACCGTAACGAACGTGTCGGGGTTAAATTCAGCGATAGCGACTTGATTGGTCTTCCAATCCGTATCACTGTTGGGAAGAAGGCGGCTGATGGTATTGTCGAAGTTAAGATCAAGGCGACTGGTGACACCATTGAAGTTCACGCAGACAACTTGCTTGAAACTCTTGAAATCCTAAGCAAAAAATAAAAACTATAATCAGAAGAAAAACAAGGCAAAAATGTAACTAGTTTTTACCTTGTTTTTTCTATATAATAAGACTGAATAGACACATAAAATATCAACAAAAGAGGTATAAGTATGTTAAAATTTCCAAAGGATTTTGTCTGGGGTTCCTCTACTTCTGGACCACAGACAGAAGGTCGTGTACCTGGTGACGGCAAGGGATACAATCTCTGGGATTATTGGTTCCAAGTAGAGCCAAATCGTTACTACAATGGAATTGGACCTGATAAAACATCGACTTTTTACGAAAACTGGGAAAAGGATATTGAGCTTTTGGTAGAGACTGGGCATACAGCCTTCCGAACTTCTATCCAGTGGTCTCGTATTTTTCCGCAAGGTCGTGGAGAGATCAATCCGCAAGGGGTGGCTTTCTACCGTCAGGTTTTTGAGGCTATTAAGGCCAAGGGGATTCGTCTCTTAGTCAATCTCTATCACTTCGACCTGCCTTTTGCCCTTCAAGAAGCTGGTGATGGCTGGGAAAATAAGGCAACTGTCAAGGCTTATGAAGACTATGCTCGTTTTTGTTTTGAGACTTACGGTGACTTGGTAGACCAATGGATTACCTTTAATGAACCCATCGTCCCCGTAGAATTTGGTTATTTTTATGATGCCCATTATCCTCACAAGGTGGATGCCAAAGCAGCGGTTAAGGTTGCCTATCATACGCAACTGGCTAGTAGTCTTGCGGTTAAGGCCTGTCATGAGATTCTGCCTGGCTCTAAGATTGGAATTGTACTTAACTTGACACCAGCCTATCCACGTAGCCAGCATCCTGCGGATGTCAAGGCTGCGCGCATTGCCGACCTCTTCCAAGCTCAATCTTTCCTAGATCCGTCTGTCTTGGGAGCTTATCCAGAGGAATTGGTGGAAATTTTAGCTGAGCATGATTTGCTGCCAGAGTACACTGTTGAAGAGTTAGAACTCATTCGCGAGAACATAGTTGATTTCCTTGGAGTCAACTACTACCAACCTTTGCGCGTTATGGCGCCGCGTTTTGCTAAACATCCAGACAGTCCCCTCTTGCCAGAACATTTTTACGAGCCTTATATCATGCCGGGCCGTAAAATCAATCCTCACCGAGGTTGGGAAATCTACGAGCAGGGGATTTATGATATCGCTCAAAATATCAAAGAAAATTATGGTAATATTGAGTGGATGTTGACAGAGAATGGCATGGGTGTTGAAGGTGAGGATAAATTCCGTGAGAATGGCATGATTCAGGACGACTATCGTATCGACTTTGTCAAAGGACATCTGCGTGAACTTCACCGTGCCATTGAAGACGGAGCCAATTGTAAGGGTTACTTAATCTGGACCTTTATTGATTGCTGGTCATGGCTCAATAGCTATAAAAACCGCTACGGTCTAGTTGAGCTTGACTTGGAAACACAGGAACGTCGTCTAAAAAAATCAGGCCATTGGTTCAAGGAACTCAGCGACCATAATGGATTTTAAGAATAAAAAGAGTGAGATGGTGTTCATCTCACTTTTTATTACAATATCATCACCAAGGTCCCAATCGTAATCAGGATACAGCCAATAATTGTTTTAAACGTCAGGACATCCTGTAGGAAGAAAAAGGCTAGAACGAGGGTAATGACGAGACGGAATTTATCGACAGCGGCTACCTCAGTCCCATTGCCCATCTGTAGTGCCTTGTAGTAGCAGAGCCAGGAGGTGCCAGTGGCCAAGCCAGATAAGATGAGAAAGAGCCAACTTTCTCTACTGATGTTGACAATTTCGGTCTGGCTATTGATCAAGAAAACCATGGCCCAGGCCATAAGAATGACGACGACCGTACGAATAGCAGTTGCTAGATTGGATGGAACTCCCTCAATCCCAATCTTGGCTAGAATTGACGTTAGGGCAGCAAAGATAGCAGATAAAAGTGCGAAGAAAAATCACATGGCAACCTCCTCCCTTACGACTATAAGTAAAGCATCTGCCTTGTCAGCTATTAGGTGAAATCTCAATTTCAGGAACTCTATAGAAGCTATACCAATTTTTATTCTTGACAAGTGAGAAAAACAAGTATATACTGTTTTTGCTGATTCCGTAAAGCGAGAATTAGACTATACCAATTTAAGGAGAAAGCACAGCTGGTCTGTGTCGTATATACTATGTGTGGAATTGTTGGTGTTGTTGGAAACACAAATGCAACTGATATTTTGATTCAAGGGCTTGAAAAGCTCGAATACCGTGGCTATGATTCTGCGGGGATTTTTGTCCTAGGTGGTGCTGAAAATCACCTGGTTAAGGCTGTCGGTCGTATCGCAGAATTATCTGCTAAGACAGCTGGTGTTGAGGGAACAACAGGTATCGGACATACGCGTTGGGCGACTCATGGGAAACCAACGGAGGACAATGCTCACCCACACCGCTCTGAGACTGGACGTTTTGTCTTGGTCCACAATGGGGTGATTGAAAACTACCTTGAAATCAAGGAAGAATACCTTGAAGGTCACCACTTCAAGGGACAAACAGATACAGAAATCGCTGTTCACTTGATTGGGAAATTTGCAGAAGAAGAAGGTCTCTCAGTTCTAGAAGCCTTCAAAAAAGCCCTTCACATCATCCGTGGTTCTTATGCCTTTGCCTTGGTTGACTCGCAAGATCCTGAAGTCATCTACGTGGCTAAGAATAAATCACCACTTTTGATTGGTCTTGGGGAAGGCTATAACATGGTCTGCTCAGATGCTATGGCTATGATTCGTGAAACCAACCAATACATGGAAATCCATGACCAAGAGTTGGTAATCGTCAAGGCTGATAGTGTCGAAGTTCAAGACTATGATGGTAATAGCCGTGAGCGTGCTAGCTACACTGCTGAGCTAGACTTGTCAGATATCGGTAAGGGAACTTACCCTTACTACATGCTCAAGGAAATCGATGAGCAACCAACGGTGATGCGTAAACTCATCCAAGCCTACACAGATGAGGCAGGTCAAGTAGTGGTTGACCCAGCTATCATCAAGGCTGTTCAAGATGCAGACGGCATCTATATTCTTGCAGCTGGGACATCTTACCACGCAGGATTTGCTTCTAAGAAGATGCTGGAAGAGTTGACGGATACACCTGTTGAACTTGGAATTTCATCTGAGTGGGGCTATGGTATGCCACTTCTCAGCCAGAAACCACTCTTTATCTTTATCAGCCAGTCTGGTGAAACAGCTGACAGCCGTCAAGTTTTGGTCAAGGCTAATGAAATGGACATTCCAAGCTTGACAGTGACAAACGTTCCAGGCTCAACTCTTTCTCGTGAAGCCAATCATACCATGCTTCTTCACGCGGGTCCTGAAATTGCTGTGGCCTCAACAAAGGCCTATACAGCGCAGATCGCAGCTCTTGCCTTCCTTGCAAAAGCAGTCGGAGAAGCAAACGGCAATGCTAAAGCGCAAGCCTTTGACCTGGTTCATGAGTTGTCAATCGTAGCTCAGTCTATCGAATCAACTCTTTCTGAAAAAGAAACCATTGATGCTAAAGTTCATGAGCTTCTTGAAACAACACGCAACGCCTTTTACATTGGACGTGGTCAAGATTACTACGTAGCCATGGAAGCCAGTCTTAAGCTAAAAGAGATTTCTTACATCCAGTGTGAAGGCTTTGCGGCAGGAGAACTCAAGCACGGGACCATTGCCTTGATTGAAGAAGGAACGCCTGTCTTGGCCCTCTTGTCAGATCCAGTCCTTGCTAACCATACTCGTGGAAATATCCAAGAGGTCGCAGCCCGTGGTGCCAAGGTTCTCACTATTGCAGAAGAGAATGTTGCTAAAGAGACAGACGATATCGTCCTTACGACCGTCCACCCTTACCTCTCACCAATCTCAATGGTCGTACCAACGCAATTGGTCGCTTACTTTGCAACACTCCACCGTGGCCTTGATGTGGACAAACCACGTAACCTTGCTAAGTCAGTAACAGTAGAATAAGCTAAGAAAGTCTAGTTCATCTAGACTTTTTCTAATGAGCAAATGTATTGAAAATAAAACTAATTAGTGATAAAATACCCTAAAACTAAAAGAGATAGCGAGGAAACGGGATGGTAGAATTAGGAATTTCAACATTTGGTGAAACAACAGCTCTGGAAGCGACTGGGCAACTTTACAGTCATGATGAACGCATTCGTCAGCTGGTGGCAGAGATAGAGCTGGCTGATAAGGTTGGTTTGGATGTGTACGGGATTGGGGAGCATCATCGGGAGGACTTTGCGGTATCGGCGCCAGAGATTGTTCTTGCAGCTGGTGCAGTCAATACCAAGAAAATTCGTTTGACGAGTGCAGTCAGCATACTCTCGAGTATGGATCCGATTCGCTTGTTCCAACAATATGCTACTATCGATGCTTTGTCAAATGGACGTGCGGAGATTATGGCTGGGCGTGGTTCATTTACCGAGTCTTTCCCACTGTTTGGCTATGACTTGAAAGACTATGAAGCTCTCTTTGATGAGAAATTAGACATGCTCCAGTTAGTCAATGAAAAGACCAAGATAGACTGGCAGGGGCAATTGACCCAAAGCATTGCTGGAAAAGAAGTTTATCCTCGTCCAGTTCAGGACAAATTGCCATTGTGGGTGGCGACAGGTGGTCATGTAGAGTCAACAGTGAAGATTGCTCAGGCGGGGTTGCCAATTGTCTATGCTATTATTGGTGGCAATCCGCGTTATTTTAAAAAGCTGATTCAAGCTTATCGTGAGATTAGTAGGGAAGCCGGTCATGCGGATAAAGACCTGAAAGTGGGCGCTCATTCTTGGGGCTGGATTGCTGAAGATGGCGAGCAGGCGATAAAAGATTATTTCCATCCGACCAAGCAAGTAGTGGATGCGATTTCCAAGGACCGTCCACACTGGCAGGAGTTGACCTATGAGCAATATTTGGAGCAAGTTGGGCCAAATGGTGCCATGTTTGTGGGAAATCCAGATCAGGTAGCAGAAAAATTGATTCGCATGATTGAGGATTTAGACTTGGACCGTTTCATGCTCCATCTACCGCTTGGTTCTATGCCTCATGGTCAAGTTCTGAGAGCTATTGAACTCTTCGGCACACAAGTGGCGCCCAAAATACGTGCTTACTTTGCTATGAAAGAGGAGTTATAAAAAAATTCAATCAGTTGAGTCGATTGGTGAGGAACACCCATGGATTCAGCAATAGGTGGAAGTGGTACAAGAGATAGAGCATACTATCTAGTGGAATATATACTAGTTTATACCAAGTACAAGATAAAATAGTAAAAAAGACGATTTCCGCTTGGAAGTCGTCTTTTTTGATATTCTCGCAAATACGATATCTTGTGGTTGGTGTAAACTGGTAGATAGCTCCCTTATTTTATTTATCAAAACCTTGTAAGTTTTTTTGGCGCTCTTCAGTTTGACCCTTGGCATCCAATTTATTACCATTGTAAACAGTGCTTTCCCATGATCCGTACATTGGGTTAGGGAAAATGATGAATTTCTCACCAAACTCTTTTTGTAATTCCTCTAATTTTTGGTCGCGCTCAGTTTCAGAGGTCTTTGAAAACTCTGCAAAGTCCACAAGATTGTCTCCTAGTAGCATGACTAAGTTGGTTTTTTCTTGGACTGCTTGTCTACGACCTTCTTTAGATTTGACGCCTTTTTCTAAGAACATGAGATGATCGCGGCTTTGTACAGGAATTCCTTCATTTTCTAGGTTTTTGATCGTATCATCTACCTGATCTATCGTGCGGTCAGATACATAGTAAATTTGGACACCGTTTTTGTCTGCAAATTGGAGAAAGTCTTTAGCACCTGGTACAGCCTTGGCTGCGGCTTTTTTTACCCAGACATCCCAGTTTTCTGGGGTAAATGCTGTTCCGTCTTTGACATTTTGAGCTTGATAAGGACTGTTGTCTAATACGGTTTCGTCTAAGTCCAAAACGATAGAGTAGGGTTTATCTGTCTGTGTTTTTAGTAGTTCTTTTAAACGATCAGTAGCGACATTGTAACCTTGTAGATAGAGTGCCTTGGTCTCAGCTGCTTTTTGATACCAAAGAGTTGACATAGTGTTCTCTCTTGAACGCAACTGATCATAGGTCATTGTAACCTGATTATCAGATGTACTACTTTGTGTTGTCTGTGAATTTGCCGAATTTGTGCCACAGCCAGTCAGTAAAATGACGGAAGCAAGTGTAGAAGCAATTGTAATGGTAACTTTGGATATTTTCATAATCCCATCCTCCTAATAATAGTCTACTAATATTGTAGCGTTTTCACGGGATTTGTGCAAGGGAATATCGGGAGAAAATAAATTTTTCAGTAGTAATTTGGTATTAGGATAAAATTATGTACTTAATTTGGGAATGAAGATGGATATAAAAAAATCCAATCGACTTGATAGAAAATCTATATCAGCTCCTTTTTGAAAAATAGATGAAAATAAAGAGAATCTTTGAAAGGCTAGTAACATCAAGCTTTTCAGGGATTTTTTTCTTTATAGATATAAAAATTTCCAATCGAGTTGATAGTCAATATATATTGGGAAAAGGGGAAAAGGAGTGGTAAGATGGTTTCAATCCAAATGGAAGGAGAGAGGTATGGCAAGTAAAAGAGATCTAGTCTTTAGAGCGATTCGAGGCGATGAAGTGGAAAGAGTTCCTGTCGGATTTTGGTTTCATTTTGTAACACTCGAAGAAAAGGGGCAGGGATTAAATAATCCACGTATCTTTCAAAAAAGTGTTGATGGGCATCGCAACTATGTGGAAAGGATTCGTCCTGATTTTGTCAAAATTATGAGCGATGGTTTTTTCCTTTATCCAAGTAATGTCTATCGTCCTAAGATTGCAAGCATTCAGGAGCTGACTTCTATTGAGTCGATTGGTGAGGAACACCCATGGATTCAGCAACAGGTGGAAGTGGTACAAGCGATTCGAGAGACCTTTACCGAAGAGATTGCTTCTTTCTACAATATCTTTTCGCCTATCTCCTACCTCAAGCGTTGGTTCCGTACAGAAACTTCTCGAGGAGATAGGGAAGTGGCTGACCTATTGCTTGAAAATCCTGAGCAACTCAGATCTATTCTAGATGTGATTGCAAGAGATATTGCTATCCTAACTCAGAAAATCATCCAGCAAGGTGGAGTTGATGGGATTTATCTCAGCACCCAGGAAATTCAAGATGAGCGCATCACACCAGAACTCTACCAAACCTATATCGAACCGAGCAATATAGCGATTTTGGAGGCAGCCAATCAGGTTGGTGGGACCAATATCCTCCATATCTGTGGTTTTGAAGGTGCGAGCAATGATGTGACGATATTTAAGGACTATCCAGCTCAAGTGGTCAACTGGGCGACTCATCATGAGGAGGTTAGTTTGACACAGGGGCAAGAGTTGTTTCCAGGCAAGGCCGTTTTAGGTGGATTTGAAAACGGCAAGAAAAGCTTGCTTTATCAAGGTTCCAAGGCGGAATTGCAAGATGAAACAAGACGGTTGCTGGCTGAAGCTGGTAATAAAGGCGTTCTTCTGGGAGCTGACTGTACTGTTCCAGATGACTTTGACTTAGAGAGGTTGGACTGGATTCGGCAGGCAGCTGTTCTCTAAAAGGAGGAGCTATGAAAAGTAAAAGATGGGGAATCTTCATTGCAGTTGTCGGTTTGCTGGCTTTGGTTGCCATAAGCGTCGTAAAAAATGGGCACTGCAAAAATGGAGAGAGATGTCGTGGAGTTCAGGATTTTTCCAAGTCCAGTCTTCCCTTTCTACGCTCGAATGATATCGCAAGCAGTTTATTAGTTGAAAAAGTAAGAAATGGAGAATAAGAATGTCAGAAAAAAAAGAATGGGTTTTAAAAGCATTTAGAGGTGAAAAGGTTGATCGTGTGCCAGTTGGTTTTTGGCACCATTTCACATCCGAAGACGAATGGCTACACGGATTTTCAAATCCAGTCATTATCGAGAAGAATATTGAGGGCCATAAGCGCTTTATCCGAGAAGTTCAGCC
>NZ_AJRH01000045.1:0-10600 GCF_000297015.1 Streptococcus sp. GMD6S
AGAGGTATCTTTGATATTGATGACAAACTCATTACCAGTAGCAGGTAGAATATTACGGACAACCTGAGGCAGGACAATCTTACGCATGGTTTGATTGTGGGTCATACCAAGAGCAGTTGCAGCTTCAAACTGTCCTTTGTCAACTGCTAGAATACCACCACGAACGATCTCTGTCATGTAGGCACCCGTGTTGATTGAGACGATGAAGATAGCGGCTAGTGTGCGGTCAAGATTGATACCGAAAGCTTGGGCAGTTCCATAGTAGATAACCATAGATTGAACAATCATCGGTGTACCACGGAAGATCTCGATATAGACATTGAGAATCCAACCGACTAGTTTCTGTAGGGCGTACATTGCCTTGTTCTCAGATAGTGGAGCGGTACGGAAGACCCCGATCGCAAGTCCGATAAGGAGACCTGTGATGGTTCCGATAATGGAGATTAAGAGTGTGATACCAGCACCACGCAAGAGTTGTTGCCAGTTCTCAGAAAGAATCTTAGCGACTTGGCTAAAGAAACTACTTTCTTCCTCTGTTGTTGTAGACTCCACAGGTTGCTCTTTGATCATACGATCCATGAGGGCTACTTGTTCATCCTTAGAGATGTTTTCGATACTGGCATTGATTTGGCTGATGCGGCTGTCATCTTTACGAAGTCCAATGGCAATAGCTGTATCTTCTTCGCCAGTTTTGAAACCTGGTTGAGGTTGGATCATTTTGAACTTAGCGTTAGCAGACTCAGCGGTCATTGCTTCAGGTCGTTCAGAAACATAGGCATCAATAACACCAGCTTCCAGAGCTTGACGCATTTGGGCGAAGTCACCCATAGCTGTTTCTTTTTTGGCACCTGGAATTTGGGAAATCAGGTCATAAAGATAAACACCTTGTTGAGACGTGATTTTTGCTCCGCTAAAGTCTTCCAAAGATTTGGCATTCGCATAGGCAGAGTCCTTTTTGACCAATAGAACCGGTTCGCTAGTATAGTAACTGCTTGAAAAAGCAATTTCTTGTTTGCGTTCAGCAGTTGGGCTCATACCGGCAATGATCATATCAATTTTGCCAGAAGTAAGGGCTGGAACAAGTCCTTCCCATTTGGTTTTTACGACCAAAGGTTCTTTGCCTAAGTCTTTGGCAATCTTTTTAGCGATTTGGACATCGTAGCCATTGGCATATTGGTTGGTACCGTCAATTTTGACAGCGCCGTTACTATCGTCGTCTTGAGTCCAGTTGAAGGGAGCGTAAGCTGCCTCCATCCCGATGCGTAAATATTCGTCGGCTTGGACTTGGCTAACTAGTCCTAAGGTAAGGGCTAGGCTAGCAAGGATAGATAAGCATAATTTTTTCATGTTTTCTCCTATTTCTAGTCTAAAAATGACTCTCTCTATTGTATCTAAAAATAGTGAGATTTTCAATACAAGTAAGCCTTTACTTATAAAAAATGATATAATGGTAAAAAGATTGAAAGGGAACCGATTATGAAAAAAAGATGGCTGTTGGCTTTGGTATTTACTTATTTATTATTTATACCGAGCCTGGTTTTTGCAGTAGACTTTGATATCTTATCCTATCAGGGGGATTTGAATATTCATGCAGATAATACTGCAATTTTTAAGGAAACAATTACCTACCGCTTTGGAGATGATTACAATGGTCAGTTAGTTGGGCTCGGAAAAGCTGGGAAAATGCCGGAAGGATTTGACATTGATCCCGACCCGACCGTTCAGGTCTCTAAAAATGGAAGAATTGTTCAAAATGTTTCCTTCTATACTATGGAGGAAGAGGACGGCTACAAGGTAAAAATTTACAATGCTGGATATGCCGGAGATACTGTTCGGGTAACGGTTACCTGGAAACTAACAAACCTTCTCTTCTTATATAAGGATATCGCAGAGCTAAATTGGCAACCCTTGACCGATAGTACTGGAGACATCAAAGAGATTGAGTTTAAGATTAGCTCTGATACCCCAGCAGAGAAACTCTATTTTCATGCAGGCCAACTCCTAAGGGACTCTAGTGTTGAAAAAGTAAATAATCTCTATCATGTCAAAATGAAAGACCTTCCTAGAAAGCGACAGATCGAATTACACGCATACTGGCCTAGAAGTGCTTTTGCAGGAGCTCCAGATCAAGGGTTAGAGGAAGAACGTTTAACCGATTTTAACCGGATTGAAAGCAATATAGCAACAGAAAAAGCGCAAAGTGAGATTTTGATGAAATGGGTATTCCCCGTCATTTTTATGAGTCTCTTACTTCTAGTTCCTATCTTCTATAGGATGTTTCGTCAGAGTACAAGCATTAAAAAGGTCTTTCCAAAAGATCACAGGCTTTATGAACCACCGATGGATTTGCCTCCAATGGTTTTAGCAGAAGCAGTGTATTCAACGTCCTTAGAGGAAGTCAATCCCCTAAACAAATCAGGGTTTGGTAAATTTACTTTTGAACGTTTGATTCAGGCAACCTTGTTGGATTTAGTAGATCGAGGTCATTTATCTATTTTCCAAGGTGATGAGGAACCTTATGTGCGCATTATCAGTGAAAAGGGTTTATCCAATTTTGAGAAGGAATGTCTGCGCATGACTTTGTCAAATAAGAAAGAATTGGCTATTTCAGAGCTCTTCCCTGATTACCAAGTTTCATCTTCCCTTTACCGTGGTGCCAAAGAGTCAGATGAAAAACATATCCGAGAAACAGGCTCGCGTCTCAAACGCTCCTTTGAAGGAAGACTTCAACGCATTCAGTCTTGTGTCAAGGATAAGGTCCATGTACTTCGTATCCCAAGCTACTATCGTCCCTTGACAAGTGAGGAACGCCGCCTTGCTCTCGGGATGCGGGTCTGTTCAGCCATAACAGCTCTAGGTGGACTGCTATTCTTTTACTATAGCTGGCAAACACATGGTTTCTTTTCGATCCCATTTCTACTCTTAGGTTTGACAGGATTAGGGGCTAGTTTCTGGGTTTATCTTGCCACGCGAGGAGCCTATCGCGATGGAGTTCTAACAGAGGAAGGAGCGGAGATCTTCTATCTCTGGACGAGTTTTGAAAATATGCTTCGGGATATCGCTCATCTGGATCAAGCCGAGTTAGAGAGCATCGTCCTTTGGAACCGTCTCCTGGTCTATGCGACTCTCTTTGGTTATGCCAAGAAGGTGAGCAAGTTAATGAAAGTCCGCCATATTCAGCTTGAAAATCCAGATTTGAATCTTTATGTAGCCTATGGTTGGCACTCACAGTTCGACACCTCAACTGCACAAATCAAGCAATATACTGCTGTAGCGAATACAGCTAGCAATTACTCTGTATCTTCTGGAAGTGGAAGTTCAGGTGGAGGATTCTCAGGAGGCGGAGGCGGTGGTAGCATCGGCGCCTTCTAAAAAATCTATCGCAACATCCGAAATTATGCTATAATAGAGAACAGAAAAAGGAGTAATGTATGTATTTTATTGAAATTTTGAAGTCAATCTTTTTTGGGATTGTTGAAGGAATTACAGAATGGTTGCCCATTTCAAGTACTGGCCACTTGATCTTGGTTGAAGAATTTGTACAATACAAGGACCAGAATGAAGCCTTCATGTCCATGTTTAATGTTGTCATCCAGCTTGGTGCCATTTTAGCAGTTATGGTCATTTACTTTAACAAGCTTAATCCTTTCAAACCTGGTAAAACTAAGGTAGAAGTTCGTAGAACTTGGCAGTTGTGGTCAAAAGTCTTTGTTGCGACCTTGCCTTTGCTATTGGTTTTTAAACTAGATGATTGGTTTGATGCTAACTTCCATAACATGGTTTCAGTTGCGATTATGTTGATTATCTATGGTGTTGCCTTTATCTACCTTGAAAAACGAAATAAGGCGCAAGCCATTGAACCAACAGTAACAGAGCTAGACAAGTTACCTTATAAAACAGCCCTTTACATTGGGCTCTTCCAAGTCCTCGCCCTCTTTCCAGGAACGAGCCGTTCAGGTGCGACGATTGTTGGTGGTTTGTTGAATGGAACAAGCCGCTCAGTCGTAACAGAGTTTACCTTCTATCTCGGAATTCCTGTTATGTTCGGAGCCAGTGCTTTAAAGATTTTCAAATTTATTAAAGCAGGTCAACTCTTGAGTTTTGGTCAACTATTCTTACTTCTTGTAGCCATGGGTGTTGCCTTTGGAGTCAGCATGGTTGCTATTCGTTTCTTGACCAGCTATGTGAAGAAACACGACTTTACACTCTTTGGGAAATACCGTATCGTACTCGGTAGTGTCTTGTTGCTCTATAGTTTTGTGCGTTTGTTTGTATAAGAAAAAAGCTTGAGGGAATTTTCCTTCAAGCTTTTTAAAATCCTGTCACTGTAATTCCTAGTAAACGGATACCTTTTTCTTTGTCAGCCAGTTCTTCGTAGAGTTGAAGGGCAGTTTGAGAAATCTGACTAGTGTCCTGTGTTGCTTGTGGGAGGCTTTTTCGTCTAGTCAGAGTGGAAAAGTCAGCATATCGTATTTTTAGGATAATGATTTTTCCAGCTTTGTCCTGCGTGCTGAGATTGAGAGCTACCTTTTCAGAGAGTAGAGTCAGCTCTTTTTTGATGTCTTCTTCTACTTGTAGGATCTTTCCGTAGGTTTTTTCCTTGCCGATGGACTTACGAATGCGATTGGACTTGACTGGAGAATTGTGAATACCACGAGCCTTTCGATAAAGATCATAACCAAGTCTGCCAAATCGATCGATTAAAGTAACTTCAGAAACGTCCAGTAAGTCTGCGCCAGTATAAATTCCCATTTCATGAAGGCGTTTAACTGTTTTTTTGCCCACACCATGGAATTTAGCAATGTCCATTTGTTTGAGAAAGTCTTGGGCTTGATCTGGGAGAATCACTGTCAAACCATGTGGTTTTTGATAATCACTAGCCATTTTGGCTAAGAATTTATTGTAGGAAACGCCAGCAGAAGCAGTCAGTTGTAGCTCTCTCCATATATCTTGTTGAATCAATCGGGCAATTTTAACTGCTGACTTGATACCGAGTTTATTTTCTGTTACATCCAAGTAGGCTTCGTCAATGCTCATAGGCTCAATCAAATCAGTGTAGCGTTTAAAAATAGCTCGAATCTCAAGCCCCACAGTCTTATACTTTTCATAATTTCCAGAGATAAAGACAGCTTGGGGACAGCGCTCATAAGCTTCTTTAGAGCTCATGGCTGAATGAACACCAAAAGCTCGTGCCTCATAGCTACAGGTAGAAACGACACCACGCCCACCTGTTTGTCTGGGGTCGCTTCCGATAATGACAGGTTTGCCCTTTAACTTGGGATTATCTCTTATTTCCACCGCAGCAAAAAAGGCATCCATGTCGATATGGATGATTTTTCTGGACAAATCATTTATCAATGGAAATATGAGCATTTCAATCCCTTTCTAGTGTCATTTTATATTTATTATACCCTTTTTTCTGAAAAAATGGGAAAGTTCAACCTGACTTTCAAAAATATAATACAGATAAGAGCAAAAAAGAGACTGTATTATAAAAGAAAGCGTCTAAAATACTGATTTTCTCTTGTTGAAATCGGTTACTGTATGGTATACTTGTCTCAAGAATGTAACAGATGACTGTTACTAGAAAAAGAGGACATTAACATGGTTGTTAAGACAGTTGTTGAAGCACAAGATATTTTTGATAAAGCTTGGGAAGGCTTCAAAGGCGTAGATTGGAAAGAAAAAGCAAGTATTTCTCGCTTCGTTCAAGCTAACTACACACCTTACGATGGAGATGAAAGTTTCCTTGCTGGACCAACAGAACGTTCACTTCACATCAAAAAAATCGTAGAAGAAACAAAAGCACACTACGAAGAAACTCGTTTCCCAATGGACACTCGTCCAACATCTATTGCTGATATTCCTGCTGGATTTATCGACAAAGAAAATGAAGTTATCTTCGGTATCCAAAACGATGAACTCTTCAAATTGAACTTCATGCCAAAAGGTGGTATCCGTATGGCTGAAACTACTTTGAAGGAAAATGGATATGAACCAGATCCAGCTGTTCACGAAATCTTCACTAAATACGTAACAACAGTTAACGACGGTATCTTCCGTGCCTACACTTCAAACATTCGTCGCGCTCGTCACGCTCACACTGTAACTGGTCTTCCAGATGCCTACTCACGTGGACGTATCATCGGTGTTTACGCACGTCTTGCTCTTTACGGTGCAGACTACTTGATGCAAGAAAAAGTAAACGACTGGAATGCGATCAAAGAAATTGATGAAGAAACAATCCGTCTTCGTGAAGAAGTAAACCTTCAATACCAAGCATTGCAACAAGTTGTTCGCTTGGGTGACCTTTACGGAGTTGATGTCCGCAAACCAGCGATGAACACGAAAGAAGCAATCCAATGGGTTAACATCGCCTTCATGGCTGTCTGCCGTGTTATCAACGGTGCTGCAACATCTCTAGGACGTGTGCCAATCGTATTGGATATCTTTGCAGAACGTGACCTTGCTCGCGGTACATTTACTGAATCAGAAATCCAAGAGTTCGTTGATGATTTCGTTATGAAACTTCGTACAGTTAAATTTGCTCGTACAAAAGCTTATGACCAATTGTACTCAGGTGACCCAACCTTCATCACAACTTCTATGGCTGGTATGGGTAACGACGGTCGTCACCGTGTTACTAAGATGGACTACCGTTTCTTGAACACTCTTGACAACATCGGTAACTCACCAGAACCAAACTTGACAGTTCTTTGGACTGACAAATTGCCTTACAACTTCCGTCGCTACTGTATGCACATGAGCCACAAACACTCTTCTATCCAATACGAAGGTGTAACAACAATGGCTAAAGACGGATACGGAGAAATGAGCTGTATCTCATGCTGTGTGTCACCACTTGACCCAGAAAACGAAGATCAACGCCACAACATCCAGTACTTCGGTGCTCGTGTAAACGTTCTTAAAGCTCTTCTTACTGGTTTGAACGGTGGTTACGACGATGTTCACAAAGACTACAAAGTATTTGACATCGATCCTATCCGTGACGAAGTTCTTGAATTTGAATCAGTTAAAGCGAACTTTGAAAAATCTCTTGACTGGTTGACTGACACTTACGTAGACGCTTTGAACATCATCCACTACATGACTGACAAGTACAACTACGAAGCTGTTCAAATGGCCTTCTTGCCAACTAAACAACGTGCTAACATGGGATTCGGTATCTGTGGATTTGCTAACACTGTTGATACATTGTCAGCGATTAAATACGCTACTGTTAAACCAATCCGTGACGAAAATGGCTACATCTATGATTACGAAACAATCGGTGAATACCCACGTTGGGGTGAAGATGACCCACGTTCAAACGAATTGGCAGAATGGTTGATCGAAGCTTATACAACTCGTCTACGTAGCCACAAACTATACAAAGACGCAGAAGCTACTGTATCACTTTTGACAATCACATCTAACGTTGCTTACTCTAAACAAACTGGTAACTCACCAGTCCACAAAGGTGTATACCTCAACGAAGATGGTTCTGTGAACTTGTCTAAACTTGAATTCTTCTCACCAGGTGCGAACCCATCTAACAAAGCTAAAGGTGGATGGTTGCAAAACTTGAACTCACTTGCTAGCCTTGACTTTGGTTACGCAGCTGACGGTATCTCATTGACAACTCAAGTTTCTCCACGTGCTCTTGGTAAGACTCGTGACGAGCAAGTTGATAACTTGGTAACAATCCTTGATGGTTACTTCGAAAACGGTGGACAACACGTTAACTTGAACGTTATGGACTTGAACGATGTTTACGAAAAGATTATGTCAGGTGAAGACGTTATCGTACGTATCTCTGGATACTGTGTAAACACTAAATACCTCACTCCAGAACAAAAAACTGAATTGACACAACGTGTCTTCCACGAAGTTCTTTCAATGGATGACGCATTGAGCTAAGATTCAATTAGAATGAAAAGAAAGCCAGTCAAAATGACTGGCTTTTTACTATAATATCAAAGATTGGCCTAATTGTAGATATAATATATATTAAGCTATTTATATCAGTTTACCGATATAAATAGTTCAAAATTGAATGGCTAGGTTATAGAATGGTGCAAATACGTGTATTTTTAAGTTAATATACTTGAATAGATTGTATTGAAATGTTATAATATATCAGATAAACTCTAGTTAGTGATAGGGGTTGTCAAAATAGTATGATGTAATCTCTTAGGGAGATTAGAAATAAAAATTTCATATAGAAAAGAGGAGAAGAAATGTCGAAAAGCAAAGCGTTAAACATGCTTTCTAAATTTTCTGCGTTAACTTTTGCTATTTTAGCTCTAGCATCTGTTTTGGTAGGGATTGTTAAAGCAGATAATCCTGTTTCAAAAGAATTGACACAAGTAATTACAGGCATCGATCTATTAGATGCTTCAGACACTAAGCAAAATGTGAGTTCAGAAGGAGATTTCTCGCTTCGTACGAATTTAGCATATAAGCTTCGCGTGACCTTTGATCTCAAACAGTATAATGAACATCTGAATAATGGAGATTATTTTACCTTTGATATACCTGCTCCTATGGCAGTTTATGAAGGGAGTCAGGATTTAATTGATCCGACAACAAAAGTTACTATTGGAGAAGCAGAAGTGACTTCAAATGGTACTGATCAAGGTGGGAAAGCAAAAATCACCTTAAAAAACTTGGATAAATATCTAGAGAAAACTGGTGGAGATAAGGTAAAGGATGTGTCAGGGAATTTTTCTGTTACTTTTAGATTCTTAAAGGATCAGAATAAAACCCGTATTAACTTTAATTCATCCTCATTGAAGCAAGAAGTGACTCACATTTATTCCTCAAAAACAATCGATGGTCCCAAAGTTGGTACTGAAAATTATGCTAAAATTGGGGGTCGTGCTGCCCTTGAAAGTTGGAACTCTCCAAAACTGGCTGAGATTGGTTCGGTTAGCAAGGGAGATGCATGGTCTACCTGGCGTGTACGTGTAAATACAGAGAAACAAGACTTAGGACAAAATATTGTATTACATGATACTATACCAAATGATGATACTAGTTACACTCCTGCACAGTATATTCCTGAGACTCTAAAAGTGTATAAGGCAAATATCACTGTTGGGACTTCTGCTGTTCCAGATGATGCAGTTTTGTTAACTGAGGGACAAGACTATACCGTTTCGTGGAACGAAAACTATACTTCATTTGATATCATTTTTAAAGATGGAACGACCTCTTATATAGTCTCTTATAACACAACAACTCCTAATGATGGAAGTAAAGTAGGAAATAGGGTTGCTCTGTCATTGGCTGACGGGACTAAATTAGCACAGAATACAAGTCGTCCGGGAGCACTTGATATGACAGCTGAGGCGACGTCTTTGATTTCTGGAACGATTGTAGCATCTACTGCTTACCAAATTAAGATTCATAAGACTGATGCCTTCACTCTTGCTCCGGTTTCGGGTGCGGTATATACTGTGACAGCAGCAGATGATGCAAGTGAAACAACAGAAGTGACTACGAATGAAAAAGGAGTAGCGCTTACGAAAACTTATGATCAGAAATGGGAAGGTAAAACGTTTAAGATCAAAGAGAAGACTGCCCCAGCAGGTTATAAACTAGATGAAAAAGAGTATACAGTTAAACTCGGTGCTGCGGGTTCTACTATTCATCTTAAAGATGAACCTGTTCCAGCTGTATTCAATGTGACGGCTAAGAAAGTAGTAGAAGGACGTACAGATAAACTTCCAAAAGCGGATGAGTTTACCTTTAACCTATTTTCTGCAGAGAACTTGAAGGACCCTGTAGCCACAGCAAAATCAAAAGCTGATGGAACTATTACCTTTGAGAATCTCCAAGTAAAAGGTGCGGGAACTTATCACTACATCATCAAAGAAGACACTTCAACAGCAGTTGCAGGCGTTGCATTTGATACAGAAGCCAAGGAAGTTACTGTAGCAGCAACTTTCCAAAGTGGAGTTTTAACAGCAACTGTCACATCTGCAGAACCAACTTTCACTAACACTTATAAAGTAACTCCAGCTAAAGAAACTATCACAGCTAAGAAAGTCTTGAACGGTAAAGAACTTGAAGCTGATAAATACGAATTCGAACTTAAAAAAGGTGAAGAAGTCGTTGCGACAGCTAAAAACGCTGCAGACGGCACCGTTACTTTCAAAGAAATTGAGTTCGAAACAGCAGGTGATTACACTTACACTATCACTGAAAAAGCAGGTAGTGAAAAAGGTGTGACATACGATACTGTTAAACACGAAGTTAAGGTAAAAGTTACAGATAACGGCCAAGGTCAACTTGTTGCAACTGTTACAGGTAACAACCCAACCTTCACCAACACCTATAAAGCAGCTAAAACAAGTGCAACGATTACAGCTAAGAAAGTCTTGGAAGGTAAAGCCCTTGAAGCTGATAAATACGAATTCGAGCTTAAAGAAGGTGACAAAGTCGTTGCGACAGCTAAAAACGCTGCAGACGGTACTGTTACTTTCAAAGAAATCGAATACAATGAAGCAGGCGACCACACTTACACTATCTCAGAAAAAGCAGGTAGCGAAGCAGGTGTGACATACGACACTGCTACACATGAAGTGACAGTAAA
>NZ_AJRH01000046.1:0-10496 GCF_000297015.1 Streptococcus sp. GMD6S
GCCCTTGATGTAGGTAATGATGATGGAAGCCATCAAGCCAAAGATGATCGCTCCAATAAAGAAATCAATTCCCAGGATAAAGGAAAGGGCTACGCCGGGCAAAACTGCGTGAGAGATGGCATCCCCCATGAGAGACATTCCACGTAAGATGATAAAACATCCCACGGCTCCAGCAACCACCCCGATGACGATAGCTGTTATCAGGGCATTTTGTAGGAAATGGAAATGTTGCAATCCATCGATAAATTCTACTATCATAGGTCACCTCCATTGAAAAAGAGTTTGCTACCGTAAGCCTTCTTAAGATTGACTTCGGTAAAGGTTTCTTCAGTTGAACCAATAGCAACCAATTCTCGATTGAGAAGCATAACTTGGTCGAAATAATGAGGGACTTTGCTGAGGTCATGATGGACGATGAGAACTGTTTTACCAGCTTTTTTAAGGTCTCTCAGTGTATTCATGATAATCTCTTCACTGATCGAGTCAATCCCGACAAAAGGCTCATCTAAAAAGATGTAGTCAGCTTCCTGCACTAAGCAGCGGGCAATCAAAACACGTTGGAATTGTCCTCCAGAGAGCTGACTGATTTGGCGATCAGCATAGTCTGAGAGTCCAACGATTTCAAGTGCATCCGCCACTTTTTTCCAGTGGCTGGCCTTTAAAGTGTGGAAGAGCGGGATAGATGGATAGAGTCCCAGTGAGACACATTCCTTGACCTTGATAGGGAAATTGTAGTCGATATGGATTTTTTGCTCGACATAGGCAACTCGATGTAAAGATTTCTTGACTTCTTTGTCATCGAGAAAGGCCTGACCTTCGTGTGGGATAATTCCCAACATACTTTTTAATAAAGTTGATTTTCCAGCACCGTTTGGACCAATAATTCCGGTAATAGTTGGTCCGTGGAGCACTAGTGAAATATCCTTTAGTGCCAACGTTTCTTTGTAGGAGACACTGAGGTTTTCGATACGTATCATACAGTTATTTTCCTCCTGTCTTTTAATATACATTAAAAAAAAAATTAAGTCAAGTTAATTTTTAAAAAATTTAAAATAATAACTGAAAAATGAAGAAAAAAGAGAGACCATTTTTAATTGCATTCCCAAGTGTTTTTTGCTAAGCTAAGAATAAGTGAAAAAATGAAAGCGAGAACAAGATGACACGTTATCAAGACGATTTTTATGATGCAATCAATGGAGAATGGGAAAAAACAGCTGTTATTCCAGCTGATAAATCTCGAACAGGTGGCTTTATTGACCTTGATGAGGAAATTGAAGAGTTAATGCTGGCAACGACGGACAAGTGGCTGGCAGGAGAAGATGCGTCAGAAGATTCTATCTTAGCAAACTTTGTCAAGTACCACTCTATGGTCAGAGATTTCGATAAGCGAGAAGCAGATGGAATTGAGCCAGTCCTTCCTTTATTGAAGGAATACCAAGATTTAGAAAGTTTTGCGGACTTCGCAAGCAAATTAGCAGAGTTTGAATTAGCTGGTAAGCCAAACTTCCTTCCATTTGGAGTATCACCAGACTTTATGGATGCTAGAACCAATGTTCTCTGGGCTAGTGCTCCAGGAACTATCTTGCCTGATACAGCCTACTATGCGGAAGACCATCCTCAGCGTGAGGAATTGTTGAACCTTTGGAAAGAAAGTACTTCTAATCTCCTCAAAGCCTATAACTTCTCAGATGAAGAAATCGAAGATCTATTAGAGAAACGATTGGAATTGGACCGCCGTATCGCAACTGTCGTACTTTCAAACGAAGAGAGTTCAGAGTATGCCAAACTTTACCATCCATATTCTTATGAAGATTTCAAAAAGTTTGCACCTGCCCTACCTTTAGATGACTTTTTCCAAGCTGTTCTTGGTCAAGTACCTGATAAGGTCATTGTAGATGAAGAACGTTTCTGGCAAGCAGCAGAGCAATTCTATAGTGAAGAAGCTTGGCCTTTGCTTAAGGCAACCTTGATTTTGGCTGTGGTGAATCTGTCTACTAGCTATTTGACAGATGAGATTCGTGTCCTATCAGGTGCCTATGGACGTGCCCTTTCAGGTGTTCCAGAAGCTCAGGATAAGGTCAAGGCAGCTTATCACTTGGCCCAAGGTCCCTTTAAGCAAGCTCTGGGTCTCTGGTATGCGCATGAAAAATTCTCCCCAGAAGCTAAGGCAGACGTAGAGAAAAAAGTAGCGACTATGATTGACGTTTATAAGGAACGCTTGGCCAAGAACGACTGGCTCACTCCTGAAACGCGTGACAAGGCCATTGTCAAACTTAATGTCATCAAGCCTTATATCGGTTACCCAGAGGAATTGCCAGAACGCTACAAGGATAAGGTAGTGGATGAAACTGCCAGTCTCTTTGACAATGCCCTAGCCTTTGCGCGTGTGGAAATCAAGCACAGCTGGAGCAAGTGGAACCAACCGGTTGATTACAAGGAGTGGGGTATGCCAGCTCATATGGTCAATGCCTACTACAATCCTCAGAAGAACTTGATTGTCTTCCCAGCGGCCATTTTACAGGCTCCATTCTATGATTTGCACCAGTCATCTTCTGCTAACTATGGTGGTATTGGTGCTGTTATTGCCCACGAGATTTCTCATGCCTTCGACACAAATGGCGCTTCTTTTGATGAAAATGGTAGCCTCAAGGATTGGTGGACAGAGAGTGACTATGCTGCCTTTAAAGAAAAAACGCAGAAAGTTATCGACCAGTTTGATGGACAAGAATCTTACGGAGCAACGATTAATGGGAAACTAACCGTATCAGAAAATGTTGCCGACCTTGGAGGAATTGCTGCAGCCCTTGAAGCTGCCAAGAGAGAGCCAGACTTTTCTGCTGAAGAATTCTTCCACAACTTTGCTCGTATCTGGCGCATGAAAGGTCGTCCAGAGTTGATGAAACTCATGGCTAGTGTCGATGTGCACGCGCCAGCCAAACTCCGTGTTAACATCCAGGTGCCAAACTTCGATGACTTCTTTACAACTTATGATGTCAAAGAAGGCGACGGTATGTGGCGTTCACCAGAGGATCGTGTGATTATTTGGTAAAGTAAGTCCCTAACCAAGTATCATCTTGGAATTAATGATTCATTTTTGAAGTTTATCAATCTGAAAATGCAATGCTATCGAGGTTAACATGAAGAAATTTTTAATGATGCTATCAGCTATTTTTTCAATTTCAGTTCTAGCATCTTGTGGTTTCATTAAAAACAAGAGTAATACAGAATCTTCATCTGCACTATCATCTGTCTCCAAAGACGATAAGACTAGTGTATCAACAGAAGCAAAGTCTGAAAATACTAGTGACTCGTCAACCAAGGAATCGCAATCGACTGCTGAAAATAAGAAAGAAACTAGACAAGATTTATATAAAGAAGTGATTGAACGCTATAACCACTTTACAGACCTTTTAAAACAAGGTAATAGAGAAGATTTATACAAGGAAAATAAACAAGATAAGATTGCTTCAGAAGAATATGGCCTAGTTTTCTCTCGAATGGATTATCATAATGCACCCGATTGGAAATACGCAATTGTTGATTTGAATAAGGATGGGCAAGACGAGTTGCTTATTGGTGATGAAAAATTTGTTTCAGCCATTTATTATTTGGAAAATCAAAAGCCTAACTTACTTCACACAGCTTATGTAGCTTCTGCAGGTGGTTTTCGCTCAGGCTTTGTTATTTACGAAAATGGTCTAGTCTCTTATGCAGACTGGCAGTCAACCCGTCCAGAAATGAACTTGGCTTTATATTCGTTTGATAAAAATGGAGTCCAGAAGATTAAAGAAGCAACTATTCAAATCGGTGGCAATGAAAAAGCAGAGCAAGTTTTAGATATCTCTTCTGAAAAGCTTGATTTGTCTAACATTAGTTGGAAAGAATTGAATCCGGCTAATTAGTTTTGAATTATTTTTCTAGTCAATATTGATTCTTCTGAGAAAATATTAACATAAAAATAGAAGCTACAAAAAAACCGAGGAAATTATCCTTGGTTTTTTGTTTGCTAGAAAAAGGGATTAAAGGTCTTTTCGTGAGCGATGGTCGTAGCCGGGCCGTGCCCAGGATAGACATCGTAGTTAGGAAGAGTGAAGAGTTGAGTCTGGACACTATGGAGAAGTTGTTCCATGCTACCTGTAGGAAGGTCTGTCCGTCCGATGGTTTCGCGGAATAGAACATCTCCGGTTAAGACTAGATGGGCATCAGGAAAAACCAGAGAAACACCTCCGATAGAATGGCCAGGTGTTGGCAATACCGTAAAACGAAACTCTTCGATCTGGTATTCCTCATGAAAGACATAGGTGTGTTCAGCTGGTTTGCAGACGACATCAGCCATATCATCATGACGAGGTAGGCCAGAGAGATTGTCGACTGGAGTGTAAAGCCAGCTGGCTTCACTTTCTGCTACATAAACGGGGGGATTTCCAAAAGTATCTCTAACCAAGTCCAGACTCATAATATGGTCGTAGTGGGTGTGGGTCAGGAGAATCGCACAGACTGGTTTGTTGATTTTCTCGATGGTCTTGCGAATAGCTTCCCAATGGCTACCTGGGTCAACCACAATCAGGTGTTGGTCCCCTTCTAGATAATAAGTGTTTTCATAAGCAACGGGATTCACGGTTTTATGGATTTTCATACTGGCTCCAATCTCAAAGAATGTACTAAACTAAGTATAGCACAGAAGAGGGAAATAAAGTGAAAAGAAAGTCCCTCTTTTGTGTTAGAGGGACAATGATCTTATTTAAACTTGAAACCTTCGTAAATGAGTTTTGCTTTGGGATTCTTTTTCTTGATTTGCTTGGCAAGGGCCTTCATCATAGGAAGAGGTCCACACATATAGACTGTAGTTTGGTCAGGGATTTCTTCTTGATCCAAAGTCAGGTATCCTTTTTCATTGCTATCGACCAGCTGCAGGTCAAAGTTAGCATTTTGACGGGCGTAGTCTCGAAGTAGATCTAGGTAGACAGCATTTTCCTCTCCACGGAAACTATAGTAGAAGCGGACGCTCTTGTCTAGGATAGGATGCTCCCGGATATAAGAGATGAAAGGTGTCATTCCAATTCCACCTGCAATCCAGATTTGCTGCTTTGGACCATGTTCCATAGTCATATGCCCATAGGCGCGATCAACCGCAACCTTGCTACCAACTTGAAGATTGTCATAGATATTCTTGGTGTGGTCACCAGAGTTTTTTATCGTAAAATAAAGAGTTCGTCCTTGTCCTCCTGAGATGGAGAAAGGGTGTGGAGCAGTCTCAAAACCTTTTTGGAAAATTTTTAGAAAGGCAAATTGTCCATATTCGTAAGTGAAAGGATGACTGAGTTCTATTTCAATTTCAGTCGTGTCGTGATTGAGGCGTTTGATTCCTACGATTTTTCCAAGATAGGTGAAACCGATCTTTTGATAAAGGAAAATAATATAAAAACCTGCAAGCAAGCCTAAAATAGCATAGATTCCAAAGATAAGACCTAGGAAACTAAAGGAGAGAAGGCGATTTCCCATGATCATCAAAACATGAAAGAGGCCAAAGATATAAGCTAGATAAACCAATCGATGAATCCATCTCCATGCTTCATACTGGATGTATTGTCCCAGATAGGCAACCAGAACGATGCTGATAAAGATATAGATAGCGATATTTCCAAACTGGGCGGCCAAATGCGAACCCCAGAGACCGCCCATGCTAAAGTTGTGTAGGGTTAGTAGGAGAATGGATAGAAAAGCGGTGAATTTATGAGCTAGATACATCTTTTCAAGTCCGTTAAACCAAGCTTCAAGCAGGGGTAAACGGCTAGCTAGTATAAAAGTAAGTGAAAGAGTAGTGAGAGCTAAACCAGGGATTAGAAACTGACTAACACCTGAACTGAGCCAAGCTAGGATAGTCAGAAACATACTAAGCCCGATAAATAAAATACCTTTTAATGATTTCATAGTTGAAGTCCTTTCACGGATTATCTTATGATAGATGTAATAAGATTTGTTACATTTTAACAAAAAATGAATCTCTAGTCAAGGTTTAGAGTTTCGGCCTCTAAGTCAAATTTTCATGATAATCTATAAATAACGGTTAAGAAATATACTGTTTGATTTGTGTACTTCTTATAGAAATTTTTTTGTTATAACAATATAAGGGTGGGAAAAATTCAACTTCTACAAAACCCTAAAAAACAAATTAATACATAAAAGTGTATTTTATTTAATTATAAGATAAATAATATCTGAAATTTACATGATGTAAACCTATGTGAATGTTGGCATTTTAAAGTATTTGATGTTAAATTATTTTTGTATTTTTCTCAAATAAATTTATTAAAAATGTTGAAAAAGATATAAAAAAGTGTTAGTATGAATATGCATATTGAATACGAGGATATAATCCTTTTAGAATAATGAAATTTAAAGACCATCTTTTGAGTAGGGAAGAAATTTCGTTTTTTTTCTATATTTCAATATCGATATAATAAAAATAGGGAGGTTGTTTTTCTTATGAAGAGTAAGCAACAGGGTTTTAGAACGGAGAAATACATTCGATATGGGATTCGAAAGTATAGTTTTGGAGCGGCATCAGTAGCAATTTCAGCAGGTTTGATGTTTTTAGGCAATGGAGCAGTATCAGCGATGGAACTTCAAGGAGCAGATACTACGCTTGTTTCAACATCGACATTGAATGCGGAATCTTCTACGGAAACAGAAAAACCAGAAACTTCGATAAAAAAAGAAAAAGAAGTTGTCCTTAAGACGGTTGATAAAACGGATTTAGTTAAAAAAATTACAGAACTTGAAGAGAAAGTAAAAACAGCAAAGAATATAGATGACTTGGTACTAACATCTGCTAAAGAACAATTAGATTCTGCGAAATCTGTCATCTCAAAAGAGATAGTTGAGCAAGAGGAAGTGGATACTGAACTTGCTAAGATTAAGGATTTAATTACGGTATTTGCTGAGTCTGTCGAAGTTGGGAAAATAACGGAATCTACAGAAAAAGCAGAAAAAGTAGAAGAAATAAAAGAAACTGTCGAACCAGTCCAAGAAGGTAAAAAAGTTTTAGAACAAGTTACCTCTGAAGCTGAGGTAACCAATGTTTTAGCAACTGAAGCAGTCCGGAAAAATAAGCTTGAGGCTGAAAACAAAGCGGCAATTGAGGCGGCGATAGCTAATAATAAGGAAGTTATTGCGGAAGCTAAAAAAGTGTTAGCTACGGATAGCGTTACAGCTAAACAAGGCAATGAACAATTGTCACGTTTGAACGAGTCAATTCTTGCAGTATATAATGAGCTAAAAAAAGCAGGAATCGGAAAAGATGGAAACTTTGGAGTCGCTTTGGCTGCTCAAGATTTCTATGCCGAAGAGGGTTCTAACACAACTCATGCATCGGAAACAAACGCTGCAAATCATACTGGTAAAGATACCTATACAATTCCAGTACAAGAAATTAAATTAATTACGGGTACTGATGCTACAGGTCTAGAGATTGAAGTCTATTCTAATCAGCGGGTTGGTAATGATACAAATGCTGGAAATGGGATGCATACAGAACAAGGTGGAAAAACTGGTCATAACAACAAAGGACGTGTAGACTATCCATTAACCCCTGATGCTGCTAAAAAGTTAGCTGAAGAAGCACCACTTTGGAGAAATAAACTCCGTGCGGATGGGTCAAGAATTTTAAACGCTGCAACATCGATTTACTCTGCTAACGGTGGTTATGAATACCTAGCTACAGAAATTTATGGCTATGGGTATGAACAAGGAGTTGACAGAGTTTATATTAAAGGTTTGAAAGATCGTATTGCAGTTACAGAAAAAGCCAAGCAAGCTGGTTGGAGTTTAACTTCTGTAACACCAACTAACCTTGTGCCGGGATTGACATACGATTCAGAAACAGACACAATTCAAGGAAAAGTTATAGCGGATATTGAAAATGGAGTTTATGATTTACGATTTAATATTACTGCGACCAATACAGATGGTCGAACGGTAACTTTCCAAATTCAGAATCTTCGTGCTGGCTGGGTCGGGTGGCAAGATAGTACGCCTCCTAAAATAAAATCAGATTCTGAGCGTTATGATCGTATTGTTGGTGACGATGCTAATGTAAATATTCAATTCTATGATGAGTCAGGTGCAAGTGCAACACCAGCCAATAGTCGAGGAACTTATAACTATACGACGGTTGAAGGCAAAGTTGTAAGAGTACCTCAAAGATTCTCTAGAGCAGTGACAGGAATTTCAGGATATAACACTATTAGTGAACAATTAGATGATTCTAAAGTATTAATTCCAGGAACTAAATATAGTGTTGCTAATAGTACTTCTGAAGAGCAAGCTGCTGATCAAACGAATATGGGGAAAGGAATCATTTCTGGAAAATTAACTGAAGCAGGAATTTACACAGTCTCCGTATTTGCAAAAGATTATGATAAGTTGGCTAATAATAATGTTTGGAACCAATCTGGACAAGAAGCGCATGCTACTGTAACATTAGTCGTGAAACCAAAGATTGAGGTTCAAAACGTTGAAACTTACTCAACAGTTGTACCAGTTAAAATTTCTAAAGGTGCATCAAGTGCTAAGGTAACAATGCCGGATGGTACTGTAACCAATCTAAAAGCAGTTAATGGCAAATGGCTCGTAGACAGTGGTTCAACCAACACAGCTGTTTCTGAAAATCAAGAATTAGGTATTGTAGATTCCGATACAGTCTTTAATATTCCTGTGACATCAGAGGCGACTGCCAAAGTTGGTGTGGACAATATTAGAGTAGAAGCATCTGCTGAAAATGTTAAGGGAACTTTCTTACGTGAACAAGTTGAATTAAATGGAACAGATGGGCAAAAACATACTGCTACTTTTAATAAGGCTACCGGACACTGGGAGTTACCTGGCGACTATGCTGAAAGTAAAACACTGAATGGTGATGGTACGACAAGATGGACTAAACGTCAAGTGTACACAGAAGCTCAGCAAGACGGTGGTATGAAATTTTATATCTATGAGTACATTCGACAGCTTGATAGCACTGGGAAAGTGACAAGTGTAGAAACGCCAACTCGTCCAGAAACGATTTATGTTTCTAAGAATACTAATCAGGTAGGAGATGGAATGTCAGTAACTGTCACTTACGATAAACATTCAAATACCTGGGCGTCATCTGATGGAACTGAAGTGACTGCTACTAAGCTTGAAAATGACTCTTGGGAAGTTCATACTAAGTCAGGATTTGGTGGTATTATTAGAGGGACGATTGCAACAAATACTGATGTGGCAACTGTAGTAAATACAAAACCAACAGCAACTTCACAAGATTATACTTCAACAAAAGGTACAGCTGTTGACCTTCGTAATGAAGCAAAAGCTGCAGTAAGCATCTCAGACTCTGAAGATACTAAATATGGAAAAACTACCTATATCACTAGAATCACAGTAACATCGCCTTCAGGAGTTCAAAAAGTATTTGATACCAAACAAGATGCAAATAACTATAATATTGCTAGTGGATATAGCTTAAATGAAGTAGGAGTATATACTGTTAAGATTGATGTTATTGATAGTAATGGAAATTATACTACTGAAGCAACAATCAGTGGAACTGAGTCGGGAGTTGATCATGGAGTTGATTCATCAACCGCTACAACAACCTACCATATTACAGTAACTGATACGATTGAAGGACATAATGTGACTTCGACTGATATTCAAGGTGCTACTCAAAAAGAAACTCCAACCTTTACATCTGTTGGAGATGGATCACCAGTAAAACCAAGTGCTTCTTCGCCTGCTAAGTTAGTAGATCCAAAAACAGGTGGATTTGTTGATACTCTAACAATTGATGGTCAGGGTACCTACTCAATTAATAATGAAACAGGTGAAGTAACTTTTGTTCCATTGAAGACATTTACCGGTACAGCTACACCTGTCACAGTTTCACTTACTGCAAAATTAGGAAAAGATGCTAATTATACGGATATTACAGCAACTGCTACAGCAACGTATACTCCAACTGTAATACCTGTTAAACCAACTTCTACAGATGATGAGTCTGAAGGACCTAAAGGACAAACACAAAACGGTACACCAACTTTTACTGGTGGTAAAGTTGAAGTAAACGGTGTGGAGAAGACTGTTGAAATTGATGAAAATGTTAAACCAACCTTTGATGATGGCACAACTAAGAAAGTTGTTCCGGGAGAAGGAACTTATACCATTGATGAAAATGGTGTGGTAACTTTCACACCAGAAAAAGACTTTGTTGGGAAGGCTTCAGGAGTTACAGTCAAACGAGTTGATAAGAACGGAACAGAAATAACTGCAAAATACACACCAACTGTACGTCCAATTACTTCATTTGTAGATACTGAGGGGAATACATTAATTCCAACCGAAGACGGTGAACAACCGAAGAAAGACATTCCAGGTTACCGCTTCGTAGAGACTAAGAAACTTCCAAACGGTGACACAGAGCACGTTTATGAGAAGGTTAAGACCAGTCACAAGGA
>NZ_AJRH01000047.1:0-10409 GCF_000297015.1 Streptococcus sp. GMD6S
CTTCCAAAACAAGTTGTCCTTGTACCATTGGTACGTATCGTCAACTTCATGGGAATTCACGATACTCTTTGGGCAGTTATCTTGCCTTTGATTGGATGGCCATTTGGGGTCTTCCTCATGAAACAGTTCAGCGAAAACATCCCAACAGAATTGCTTGAATCAGCTAAAATCGACGGTTGTGGTGAGATTCGTACCTTCTGGAGCGTAGCCTTCCCTATTGTGAAACCAGGATTTGCAGCTCTTGCGATTTTTACCTTCATCAATACTTGGAACGACTACTTTATGCAGTTGGTTATGTTGACTTCACGTCAAAACTTGACCATCTCACTCGGGGTTGCGACCATGCAGGCCGAAATGGCAACCAACTATGGTTTGATCATGGCAGGTGCAGCTCTTGCAGCCGTGCCAATCGTAACCGTCTTCCTTGTCTTCCAAAAATCCTTCACTCAAGGGATCACTATGGGAGCTGTCAAAGGTTAAGACCTTGCGAAAATCGAATTCAAACTACTTTAGTATCACCTTGCCATACTTAAGTATTGCCTGCGGTTGGCTTCCTAGTTTGTTCTTCGATTTTCATTGAGTATAAGAGAATATAGAGTTATAAGTGTCTACAAAATGGAGAGTGTGCAGTTGCTTCGTGAAGTTTTGTCAGACACTTATAAACTTAAGAATGAACTCTTTTCATGATACTAGTTAGAGTAGGTTCGTTTTATGGCAACTATTTCCCGCTTTAGTGGTATCTAAGATAAGCAATTAACGCTTATCTTAGACGGAATTTTTGAGACTGACGATGAAAGAGCAAAAGGCTCAAAAATTAGGAATTTGCTTCCGTCCGCACTATTACTGGGAAATAGAGAAAGGATAATTCGGAACTGAAAACTAGTAATTATCAGAAACGAAGGAAACAGTATGATTTTTGACGATTTGAAAAACATCGCCTTTTACAAGGGAATCCATCCCAATCTAGATAAGGCTATCGACTATCTCTACCAGCACCGTAAGGATTCTTTCGAACTCGGCAAGTATGAGATTGACGGGGACAAGGTCTTTCTAGTTGTGCAGGAAAATGTCCTCAATCAAGCTGAAAATGATCAATTTGAGCATCATAAGAACTATGCAGACTTGCATTTGCTGGTAGAAGGACATGAATATTCGAGCTACGGTTCACGTATCAAAGATGAGGCAGTAGCATTCGACGAAGCGAGTGACATTGGCTTTGTCCATTGTCATGAAAAATACCCACTCTTGCTGGGTTATCACAATTTTGCGATTTTCTTCCCAGGAGAACCTCACCAGCCAAATGGCTACGCAGGGATGGAAGAAAAGGTTCGCAAGTATCTCTTTAAAATTTTGATTGATTAAAAGAATCAGGAGGAGCAAACATGGCACAAAAAGGAGTAAACCTTATCAAGGCAGCATTTGATACAGATAATTTTCTCATGCGTTTCAGTGAGAAGGTCTTGGATATTGTGACAGTCAATCTTCTTTTTGTCGTCTCTTGTTTGCCCATCGTGACGATTGGAGTGGCGAAAATCAGCCTTTATGAGACCATGTTTGAGATTAAGAGAAGCAGACGGGTACCAGTCTTTAGAACTTATCTAAGAGCTTTCAAGCAAAATCTGAAACTGGGGCTTCAGTTAGGTCTGTTAGAGTTGGGCATTGTGTCATTAAGCCTTCTAGACCTCTATCTCTTCTGGGGTCAGACAGCTTTGCCTTTCCAGATTGTGAAAGCTATTTGTTTGGGGATTCTCATCTTCCTCACTCTGGTGATGCTGGCTAGTTATCCCATTGCTGCGCGCTATGATTTGTCTTGGAAAGAAGTGTTGCAAAAAGGGCTTATCCTAGCAAGTTTTAACTTTCCATGGTTCTTCCTCATGTTAGCCACTCTCTTTCTCATTGTGATGGTTCTTTATCTATCCGCCTTCACTCTCCTTTTGGGTGGGTCAGCCTTTATCCTCTTTGGTTTTGGTTTGCTAGTCTTTCTCCAAGCAGGTTTGATGGAGAAAATCTTCGCCAAATACCAGTAGGATGGCTTGTTTCTGAAACTACTTTCAATCGTTACAGTTTCTAAAATACAAGTAGAAACTAAAATCTAAGTGTATACAAGATATTGAAAGCGATTTTCACAAGGTGTATACTAAACTTGTAAAAATAGAACTGCTCTCAGCAGAAAAAAAGAAATCTTAGGAGAAAATCTATGTCAGATTTGAAAAAATACGAAGGTGTCATTCCAGCCTTCTACGCATGTTATGATGATCAAGGAGAAGTCAGTCCAGAGCGTACGCGCGACTTGGTCCAATACTTCATTGATAAGGGAGTTCAAGGTCTCTATGTCAACGGTTCTTCTGGTGAATGTATCTACCAAAGTGTGGCAGACCGCAAGTTGATTTTGGAAGAAGTCATGGCAGTTGCCAAAGGAAAATTGACTATCATTGCTCACGTTGCTTGCAATAATACAAAGGATAGTATGGAACTTGCTCGCCATGCGGAACGTTTGGGAGTAGATGCTATCGCAACAATCCCACCAATTTACTTCCGCTTGCCTGAGTACTCAGTTGCTAAATACTGGAATGACATTAGTGCTGCAGCACCAAACACAGACTACGTGATTTATAACATTCCTCAATTGGCAGGTGTTGCTTTGACTCCAAGCCTTTATACTGAAATGTTGAAGAATCCACGTGTTATCGGTGTTAAGAACTCTTCTATGCCAGTTCAAGATATCCAAACCTTTGTCAGCCTTGGTGGTGATGATCGCATCGTCTTTAATGGTCCAGACGAACAGTTCCTAGGAGGACGCCTCATGGGTGCTAAGGCTGGTATCGGTGGTACTTATGGTGCGATGCCAGAACTCTTCTTGAAACTCAATGAGTTGATTGCTGAGAAAGACTTGGAGACAGCGCGTGAATTGCAATACGCTATCAATGCAATCATTGGCAAACTCACATCTGCACATGGAAATATGTACGGTGTCATCAAAGAAGTCTTGAAAATCAATGAGGGACTTAACATTGGATCAGTTCGTTCGCCATTGACACCAGTGACTGAAGAAGATCGTCCAGTTGTAGAAGCAGCTGCAGCCTTGATTCGTGAAACCAAGGAGCGCTTCCTCTAATCTATAAGGAGGTAATTATGACACACTACGTTGCAATTGATATCGGTGGAACCAACATCAAATATGGTTTGATCGACCAAGAAGGCCAACTTGTTGAATCGCATGAAATGCCAACTGAGGCGCATAAGGGTGGACCCCATATCTTACAAAAGACAAAAGATATCGTAGCCAGTTATCTAGAAAAAGGCCCAGTAGCAGGTGTTGCCATTTCTTCTGCTGGGATGGTGGATCCAGACAAGGGTGAGATTTTCTATGCCGGACCGCAAATCCCTAACTATGCAGGAACCCAGTTCAAGAAGGAAATCGAGACGAGCTTTGATATTCCTTGTGAGATTGAGAATGATGTCAACTGTGCAGGTCTGGCTGAGGCCGTATCTGGTTCAGGCAAGGGAGCGAGTGTGACACTTTGCTTGACCATTGGAACAGGTATCGGTGGTTGCTTGATTATGGATGGGAAAGTCTTTCATGGATTTAGCAACTCAGCCTGCGAAGTCGGTTATATGCATATGCAGGATGGAGCTTTCCAAGATCTTGCCTCTACGACAGCCTTGGTGGAGTATGTAGCAGCAGCTCATGGAGACTCAGTTGATCAGTGGAATGGCCGACGCATTTTCAAGGAAGCTACTGAAGGAAACAAGATTTGTATGGCTGGTATTGACCGCATGGTAGACTACCTTGGGAAAGGTCTGGCAAATATTTGCTACGTTGCCAATCCAGAAGTGGTCATTCTCGGTGGCGGTATCATGGGGCAAGAAGCTATCCTCAAACCGAAGATTCGCGCAGCCTTGAAGGCCGCCTTGGTACCAAGCCTAGCTGAAAAAACACGATTAGAATTTGCCCATCACCAAAATACAGCAGGGATGTTGGGTGCCTATTATCATTTTATACTCAATGAAAATCAAAGAGCAAAGTAGGAAGCTAGCCGTAGGCAGTACTTGAGTACGGCAAGGTGAAGCTGACGTGGTTTGAATTTGATTTTCGAAGAGTATCAAGACAAAACAATCCTAGTTTGGAGCTATAGAATTAAGAAAAACACTGAATCACTACTTGAGTGAAAACTGTTTTGCTTAATTCTTTTTTTATTGAAAAATTTGAGCCAAAGGAGGTAATCGTGAGAAACTAGGAGAAAATAACTACCTTGCATAAGAAGTTAAGGCGAGAGCAATTCTATCATCCATTTAATTGATATTTAGCTTGACTAAATGGGAAAATGTGGAAAAATGATATAATGAGATGGACGAAAAATTGATAAATTAGAATTTCTAGAGGTGAGAGAAGTGTGGCAACACATCCAACTTAAATCGAAATCATATAAAATTACGAGGAGATTGTAAGATGAGTAATTATATAAAATTAAATGAAGATAGATGGAATAATGTAAAAAACGACTATACTGAGCCATTGACACATGAAGAATTAGAAGAAGCTAGAAAGCATCCAATTTCTGTCGCCTTAACTGTGGGGAAAAAAGTTCCGACAGAATGGTTTGAAAAAGCCAAGGGAAAAAAGATATTAGGGTTAGCTTGTGGTGGTGGCCAGCAGGGTCCCGTTTTTGCTGCAAAAGGTTATGATGTCACCATCATGGATTTTTCTAAATCACAATTAGAAAGAGATGAAATGGTTGCCAAAAGAGAAGGCTTAAAAATCAATACCGTTCAAGGCGATATGACAAAACCATTTCCATTTGAAAATGAAACTTTTGATATTATTTTTAATCCGGTTTCAAATGTATATATAGAAGATTTAGAAAACATGTATCATGTATAAAGAAGCCTCTCGCGTATTGAAAAAGGGTGGACTCTTAATGGTCGGATTTATGAATCCCTGGATCTACATGTATGATGCTGACACTGTATGGGACAAACCCGATGAGGAATTACTTTTAAAGTTTTCAATCCCTTTTAATTCAAGAGAGCTTGAAGAGGAAGGCAAAATCACCATCAATCCAGAATATGGATATGAATTTAGCCATACCTTAGAAAGTCAGATTAGAGGACAACTAAAAAACGGTCTCGCTATGATCGATTTTTATGAATCGTGTGACAAAAGACATCGCTTGTCACGTTATGGAAATGACTACATCGCTACACTTTGCATTAAACTATAATCTTATAGAACATACTTCTGGAGAATAGCTCGTTGTATTTTACGATTAGAATTTGCCCATCACCAAAATACAGCAGGGATGTTGGGAGCCTATTACCATTTCAAGACAAAACAATCCTAGTTTGGTTCAACCAAACTAGGATTTTCTAACGCGTTTTTGTCTACGATAGCCATTGAGTTTTTTATTTTCCCAATAACTATTAAAGATTTTTTCCTTGCTCTCGCGATTGATTTCTAAAAAGTAGGCATAAATCAAATCTATTAAAATGAGCATAGGGAGTTGAGCGGAAATACGCTGGATGTAAGAAGATTGATTATGACTTGCGACAAGGACTGTTTCGGTATAGGCCTGACTGTTTTTGTTTGGAGCGCTGGTAAAGAGAATGGTCTTGGCACCCATTTCCTTGGCATCCAACAAACTATCGAGGACGGATTGGGTAGTGCCTGATAGAGAAAAGCCAAGTACCAGACAGTTTTCATCCATGATACTGGTCGTCCAAGCAAAGCCATCCTGATCGGTCAAAGCTTCGCAGACAACACCTAATCGCATAAAGCGCAATTTCATCTCACGGGCAATCAGACCAGAACTTCCCGTCCCGAAAAAGTAAACTCGTTCAGCGTCATCGATTAATTGGGCAACGCGTTCCAGTTGTTCTTCGTCAATCAAATCCTGAGTTTGTTCTCGCATGATAGTGTAGCTTCGCAAAACACGTTTGGTCAAAGGACTGTGTTTGTGCGAATGAGTGTCCGGTTTACTAGCCTGATGCTGGTATTGAAAGACGAACTCTCGGTAGCCTGTAAAACCACACTTTTTGGCAAAGCGGGTCAAGGCTGCTTGGGAGATATGTAATTTCTGGGTAACTTGCTGAGAAGAGAGATCATCTTGGATTGTTTCAGCTTGCAAAAAATAGCGAGCGATTTCTTGCTCGAGCTCGGTTAATTCTTCAAAATGGAGGTCGATTATGGTTGCGATATCTGGCTTGTTCATGAGGCTCCTTTTTATGAGTCAAAGTCTTAAAAGTTAACGCTTTCCTAACTATCACTATCATTATATCATAGAAAATAGGATAACCAAATAAAAAGGCATTTTCAATTAAAAGTCAAAAAATGCTTCGACTTTTCCAAGAGTTTCTCCGTAAAATATGGTACAATGAAATGTACTGAGCTTCACCTGTTTGCTCTATTATTTTAGGGAAAATAAAGGTGGAAATCGGGAATTTTTCTAGAAAAGAGTCTTAGTTGTATGAGAAAATTTAATAGCCATTCGATTCCGATTCGGCTTAATTTACTATTTGCGATTGTCATCCTGCTCTTTATGGCCATTATTGGTCGATTGTTATACATGCAGGTGCTCAATAAGGATTTTTATGAAACAAAATTGGCCTCAGCCAGCCAAACAAGGGTAACAACTAGTTCAGCTCGTGGACAGATCTATGATGCGGCAGGGAAACCCTTGGTAGAAAACACTGTCAAGCAGGTTGTTTCTTTCACACGAAACAATAAAATGACGGCGGCTGAATTGAAGGAGACAGCCAAGAAACTTCTCACATATGTAAATGTAACCTCCCCTGATCTGACAGATCGACAGATTGCAGACTACTACTTGGCGGACCAGGATATTTACAAAAAAACAGTCGAATCCTTGCCAAGCGATAAACGCCTGGATTCAGATGGGAACCGCTTATCGGAAGCGACACTTTACAATAATGCGGTTGAAAGCATTGACGTGAGTCAACTTAATTATACAGATGACCAGAAAAAGGAAATCTATCTCTTTAGTCAGCTCAATGCTGTTGAAAATTTTGCAACGGGAACCATTTCTACGGATGCCTTAGATGATACCCAAGTTGCTCTCGTTGCATCAGCGTCCAAGGAATTACCAGGTATCAGCATTTCAACCTCATGGGATCGTAAAGTACTGGATACATCTTTATCGACAATCGTCGGTAGCGTTTCAAATGAAAAGTCAGGACTTCCAGCAGAGGAAGTTGATGCCTATCTCAAAAAAGGGTATTCTCTCAATGACCGAGTGGGAACTTCCTATCTTGAAAAGCAATATGAAGATGTTCTTCAAGGCAAACGCTCCGTCAAAGAAATCCACCTCGACAAACACGGAAATATGGAAAGTGTGGAAAATGTCGAAGAAGGAAGTAAAGGAAACAACATCAAGTTAACGATTGACCTAGCTTTCCAGAATGGTGTGGACGACCTACTCAAGAGCTACTTCAACTCAGAGTTGGGTAACGGTGGAGCAAAGTACTCTGAAGGAGTCTACGCTGTAGCTCTTAATCCTAAAACCGGTGCAGTTCTGGCGATGTCGGGTGTCAAGCATGATGTCGAATCCGGTAAATTAAGTTCAGATTCGCTTGGAACAGTAACCGATGTCTTTGTACCCGGTTCGGTCGTTAAGGCGGCGACCATCAGCTCTGGTTGGGAGAATGGAGTCTTATCAGGGAATCAGACCTTGACAGACCAACCGATTGTCTTCCAAGGTTCAGCTCCAATTAATTCTTGGTATACTCAGGCCTACGGTTCATTCCCGATTACAGCTGTGGAAGCCTTGGAGTATTCTTCTAATGCCTACATGGTTCAAACGGCTTTGGGCATTATGGGTCAGACCTATCAACCCAATATGTTTGTTTTAACTAACAATTTAGAATCCGCTATGGGGAAACTTCGTTCGACATTTGCGGAATATGGTCTTGGAGCCTCAACAGGCATTGACCTTCCAGATGAGTCAACTGGTTTTATTCCAAAAGAGTATAATTTCGCTAATTACATTACCAATGCATTTGGTCAGTTTGATAACTACACCCCAATGCAATTGGCCCAGTACGTTGGAACTATTGCCAACAACGGTGTTCGGATTGCACCTCACATTGTCGAGGGGATTTATGGAAACAATGACCAAGGTGGCTTAGGTAGTCTGGTTCAAGAAACAGCCACTAAGGAACTAAACAAGGTCAATATCTCAGAATCAGATATGGCTATCTTGCAGCAAGGTTTCTATCAAGTTTCGCATGGAACGAGTGCTCTGACAACTGGTCGTGCCTTTTCAAATGGCGCAGCCGTTTCCATCAGTGGGAAAACGGGTACTGCCGAAAGTTACGTTAATGGCGGTCAAAAAGCCAACAATACTAACGCAGTCGCCTATGCGCCGACCGAAAATCCTCAAATCGCAGTCGCAGTCGTCTTTCCTCATAACACCAACCTTACAAACGGTGTCGGACCTTCTATTGCACGCGACATTATCAATCTTTATCACCAACACCATCCAATGAATTAGAAAGGAACTTATGCTGTATCCAACACCTATTGCCAAGCTGATTGATAGCTATTCAAAGTTACCAGGTATCGGGATTAAAACGGCTACCCGCCTCGCCTTCTATACCATTGGAATGTCTGATGACGATGTCAATGAATTTGCCAAAAATCTCCTATCTGCCAAGCGGGAATTAACCTATTGTTCCATCTGTGGCCGCCTGACGGATGATGACCCCTGCTCAATCTGTACAGATCCGACTCGAGATCAGACAACCATCTTGGTGCTAGAGGATAGTCGCGATGTGGCTGCTATGGAAAACATCCAAGAATACCACGGACTCTATCATGTCTTGCACGGCCTCATTTCTCCGATGAATGGCATCAGCCCAGACGATATCAACCTCAAGAGTCTCATGACCCGTCTCATGGATAGTGAGGTTTCAGAGGTGATTGTGGCAACCAATGCGACAGCGGATGGGGAAGCGACATCGATGTATCTCTCTCGTTTGCTCAAGCCAGCTGGTATCAAGGTCACTCGCCTAGCACGAGGACTAGCCGTGGGAGCAGATATCGAGTATGCGGACGAAGTCACACTCTTACGAGCCATTGAAAATCGGACAGAGTTGTAGGAGTCAGTAAAAACGTAGCTCATTTTGACACATAAGACAAGCCCTAGGAATTTTTCTAGGGCTTGTCTTTTTCTGTTTCTCACGAGAGGTGAACAAGCCTTGCTAATAAGACTACTCAAACTATAAGGCATCAGAAAACGGGTCTCCAAAATCACTAGTGGCGTCTTTGTCAAACTCATTCACTGAGCGATAGAGTTTACTCTAAGGAGATGAGCTCACTTGCCCTTAGGATTTGTTTTGAAATCGTACTATTTTTGTGTTATGATATGGTCAATATACAATGAATAAAGGGAGTTTGAAGTATGGGTGGAAAGATAAAATCTAGCACGATAGCAGCAGAGGCAGCTATTAATGAATTGGTCGGGTATGACACGAGCAAGAAGCAAAATCAGCAAGTAGAATTTTCATATACTTCTGAAATTGCTGGGATGGAAGCTGGACGTCAGGCCTGCAATCAAATGCTTCAGGCGGTCAGTGATTTCAGCTCGGCTGTTTTGACCCAAGCAAATAAGTTTCCAGAAATTGCTCATAAGATTGAAAAACGCGACGTAGAGCTGGCTAAGAGATGGGAACATTAAAAATGGCAGATAAGAACGAAGAAAAACGCTACAAACTTTGGCGAGAAATTGTCAAGATTGACGATAAAGAAGAAAGTCTTCAGACTCTAAAAAGACAATATGAACAGCAGGTAACTCACTTTCACTCAGAAATCCAGAGTATCCACCATCGTATGGCGACTCTATTAGCTATCTCGCCTAGTTCTCGTCAAGTGATAGAGCAAATCGAAAGTGATAATAGAACCATTCAACGACAGATCAACTCTTATGTAGATGAGGAACTGGATGAATTGGGAAAACAAACGAAGAAGGCTCGTCGGTCTTTCGATGAAGCTAGAGAAGAACTGATATCAGAAAGGAATCGGCTACCATGGGAGTAAAATACAGCGCACAAGAATCCCAAGAATTGATTCAAGCTATGACTAACAATCTCCAGGTCGCAAATGAAGTCACGGACCGCTTATCTAGTGGATGTGACCACCTGATTTCCTCTTTAGACTCAGGTGAGCTGACAGGAGCAGCCTACACAGCTGGGAAGGGTCTTTTTACAGAGATTATCATCCCCAGCATCAAGAAGTTACAAGCAGCGATAGATGATATCCAACTAGAGTTGACCTCCTACAAAAATGCGGATGCTCAGGTCTCTGGATATGGAGATTTGGACATGGACCAGCTCAAGGAACTGAAAAAATTGAGGGAAGAGCAGTTAGCTATCGTAGAAGCTCAGATTCAAGCGAG
>NZ_AJRH01000048.1:0-10403 GCF_000297015.1 Streptococcus sp. GMD6S
GTAGCACCAAACTACGAAAATGAGCCAACTCCACCGGTAAAAACTCCAGATCAACCGGAGCCATCAAAACCAGAAGAGCCAACATATGAGACAGAGAAACCATTGGAACCAGCTCCAGTAGCACCAAGCTATGAAAATGAGCCAACTCCACCGGTAAAAACTCCAGATCAACCAGAGCCATCAAAACCAGAAGAGCCAAACTATGATCCATTGCCAACTCCGCCGGTAGCACCAACTCCTAAGCAGTTGCCAACACCACCAGCGGTGCCAACAGTTCACTTCCATTACAATCGTCTATTTGCACAACCTCAGATTAATAAAGAAATTAAAAATGAGGATGGAGTAGATATCGATCGTACTCTCGTTGCTAAGCAGTCTGTAGTGAAGTTTGAGTTGAAAACAGAAGCGTTGACAGCTGGTCGTCCAAAAACAACTTCGTTTGTATTGGTAGATCCACTTCCAACTGGCTATCAGTTTGATTTGGAAACAACCAAGGCTGCAAGCAAAGGTTTTGAAACAAGCTATGATAAAGCTAGTCACACTGTAACCTTTAAGGCTACTGAGGAGACCTTGGCTGCTTTCAATGCAGATTTGACAAAGTCCTTTGAGACTCTATATCCAACTGTTGTTGGTCGTGTCTTGAATGATGGGGCGACTTATACGAATAACTTTACATTGACAGTCAACGACGCCTACGGTGTCAAGTCAAACATTGTTCGTGTAACGACTCCAGGTAAACCAAATGATCCTGACAATCCAAATAACAACTACATCAAGCCTTTGAAAGTTAACAAGAACAAGCAAGGTGTGAATATTGATGGCAAAGAAGTTCTAGCTGGTTCAACGAACTACTATGAACTCACATGGGATTTGGACCAATACAAGGGAGATAAATCTTCTAAAGAAGCGATTCAAAATGGTTTCTACTATGTGGATGATTATCCAGAAGAAGCCTTAACCCTTCAACCAGAATTGGTTAAGATTCGTGATCTAGAGGGCAATCTTGTACCAGGTGTCAGTGTTCAACAATTTGATAGTTTAGAAGCTGCGCCTAAGAAGGTTCAAGATCTGTTGAAGAAAGCAAACATCACTGTTAAAGGTGCTTTCCAACTCTTCTCAGCTGATAATCCAGCTGAATTCTACAAGAACTATGTAGCAGCAGGAAAATCATTGCTAATCACAGATCCGATGACAGTTAAACCTGAATTTGGTCAAACGGGTGGTAAGTATGAAAACAAAGCCTACCAAATTGATTTTGGAAATGGCTATGCTACAGAAGTAGTTGTCAACAACGTACCGAAAATCACACCGAAAAAAGATGTGACAATCAGTATGGATCCAAGCAGTGACAATATTGATGGCCAAACAATTCCGTTGAACCAGTTCTTCAATTATCGTTTAATCGGTGGTTTGATTCCACAAAATCATTCTGAGGACTTGAATGACTATAGTTTTGTAGATGATTATGACCAAAAAGGTGATCAATACACTGGAAACTATAAAGTTCTTGCCAAGGTTGATATCCGATTGAAAGACGGTCGTGTTATTAAGGCAGGGACAGACTTAACAGCTGAAACACAGGTTGAACATAATCAAGATAAGGGAATGATTACAATTCGCTTCAAGGAAGAATTCCTTCAAGAGATTCAGTTGGATTCTCCATTCCAGGCTGAGACTTATATTCAAATGAAACGAATTGCTGTCGGAACCTTTGAAAATACCTATGTAAATACTGTGAACAAAGTTGCTTATGCTTCAAATACAGTTCGCACGACAACGCCAGAACCTAAGAAACCAGAGGAGCCAACAACTCCTACTCCAAATCCAAAAGGGAATCCTACTCTACCTCAAACAGGTACAAATGATTCAAGCTACATGCCATATCTTGGTCTAGCAGCTTTAGTAGGAGTTTTAGGACTTGGTCAGTTGAAACGTAAAGAAGATTAAAGCAACTAAGCTCTGAATTTAAATAGAAAAGAGGAACTCTGTTTCCTCTTTTTTGTACCCCTAAATTAAAAACGCTTCCTATTGATTTTCACTCATAAAATCAACTAATTTATGTTAAAATGGTAGTAGAAAGTTGAGATTATGAGTTATTTTAAAAAATATAAATTTGATAAGTCACAGTTCAAGCTTGGTATGCGAACCTTCAAAACAGGGATTGCCGTATTTATAGTTCTCTTGATTTTTGGTTTTTTTGGCTGGAAGGGGCTTCAAATCGGAGCATTGACAGCAGTCTTCAGTTTACGAGAGAGCTTTGATAAGAGCGTCCATTTTGGAACTTCGCGTATCTTAGGAAATAGTATTGGCGGTTTTTACGCCCTTGTCTTTTTCCTCTTAAACACTTTATTTCATGGAGCCTTTTGGGTAACTTTACTAGTTGTTCCGATTTGCACCATGTTAACCATTATGACAAATGTCGCCATGAACAACAAGGCAGGAGTTATCGGTGGTGTAGCGGCTATGTTGATCATTACCCTATCAATACCGAGCGGAGAAACATTTTTGTACGTGTTTGCACGTGTATTTGAAACATTTATGGGAGTTTTTGTCGCAATCCTTGTAAATTATGATATTGAGCAACTGAAACTCTTTTGGGAGAAAAAAAGAAAATAATGTTACATTTTATGACATTATTCGTTGACGTATGTCTTTTTTTAGACTATAATAGACAGGAAGAAGGAAATTGTAAATGAAGGAAAGAGAATTTCGCCGAAATATGGCTGTTTTTCCTATCGGCAGTGTTATGAAATTGACCGATCTCTCAGCGCGTCAGATTCGTTATTATGAAGATCAAGAGTTGATCAAACCTGATCGAAACGAAGGGAACCGTCGCATGTATTCGTTGAATGACATGGATCGTCTGCTTGAAATCAAAGATTATATCTCTGAAGGTCATAATATTGCTGCGATTAAGAAAAAATATGCTGAACGCGAGGCGAAGTCCAAGAAAGCCGTGAGTCAGACGGAAGTGCGTCGCGCACTCCACAATGAACTCCTCCAGCAGGGGCGCTTTGCTTCAGTACGGTCACCCTTTGGTCGCGGTTAGGCAATCGCAAGTAGTCATATATATTAAGGAGAAAACCCATGCCAATCACAGCTGCAGATATTCGTCGTGAAGTCAAGGAAAAAAATGTTACCTTTATTCGTCTCATGTTTTCAGATATCCTGGGGACGATGAAAAACGTCGAAATTCCTGCTACAGATGAACAGTTAGATAAGGTCTTGTCAAATAAAGCCATGTTTGATGGATCTTCTATTGAAGGTTTTGTACGTATTAATGAGTCAGATATGTACTTGTACCCAGACTTGGATACATGGACAGTCTTCCCTTGGGGAGATGAAAATGGAAGTGTTGCAGGTTTGATCTGTGATGTCTATACAACAGAAGGCGAACCCTTTGCAGGTGACCCACGTGGTAATCTGAAGCGTGCACTTCGTCATATGGAAGAAGTAGGATTCAAATCCTTCAACCTTGGTCCAGAGCCAGAATTCTTCCTATTTAAGTTGGATGAAAATGGCGACCCAACACTTGAAGTGAATGACAAGGGTGGCTACTTTGATTTGGCGCCTACTGACCTTGCGGACAATACACGTCGTGAAATCGTGAATGTCTTGACCAAAATGGGATTTGAAGTAGAAGCGAGTCACCACGAGGTTGCGGTTGGACAACATGAAATTGACTTCAAGTATGATGAAGTCCTTCGTGCCTGTGACAAGATTCAAATCTTTAAGCTCGTAGTAAAAACCATTGCTCGTAAACACGGTTTGTACGCAACCTTTATGGCAAAACCAAAATTTGGTATTGCTGGATCAGGTATGCACTGTAATATGTCCTTGTTTGATGCAGAAGGAAACAATGCCTTCTTTGATCCAAATGATCCAAAAGGAATGCAGTTGTCTGAAACGGCCTACCATTTCCTTGGCGGTTTGATCAAGCATGCTTACAACTATACTGCTATCATGAACCCAACAGTTAACTCATACAAACGTTTGGTTCCAGGTTATGAAGCACCTGTTTACATTGCTTGGGCTGGTCGTAACCGTTCGCCACTTGTGCGCGTGCCGGCTTCACGTGGTATGGGAACTCGTCTTGAGTTGCGTTCAGTGGACCCAATGGCAAACCCATACATCGCTATGGCGGTTCTTTTGGAAGTTGGTTTGCATGGTATTGAAAACAAAATCGAAGCACCAGCTCCTATCGAAGAGAATATCTACATCATGACAGCAGAAGAGCGTAAGGAAGCTGGAATCACTGATCTTCCATCAACTCTTCACAACGCTTTGAAAGCTTTGACTGAGGATGACGTGGTCAAGGCAGCCCTAGGTGAACACATCTACACTAGCTTCCTTGAAGCGAAACGTATCGAGTGGGCCAGCTATGCAACCTTTGTTTCACAATGGGAAGTTGATAATTATCTTGATTTGTATTAAGAACATAAAAAAGATTATCTAATTGGATAATCTTTTTTATTTTTGCAATGTTATAAAAGTATTTTGATGCAAATTTTAGTATAGGTAATATAGGCAATTCATATTTCTTGCCTTGCTTACAATTATGCATCGGAAACGGGAATATTCTGACAAATCTCAGAAAACGAAATCAAGTTTATGATTAGAAAAACTGTACAATGATGGTATTTAATGGCGATTTTCTACTTTTAAAAAAAGTTTACTATTTGACAACGTATTGCTTGTATAAATGAATAGTAAATGATAAAATATCATTTGGAATGAATGAGTCGCAGTTTTTGTTTGATTGTATTAATATGTTATCTACTCAAGACTTATTCGTTGTATTTTACTATTAAAGGAAAGGAGATGTTATGCAAAAAGACAAGTGGTGGCTACCATTTTTAGCGGTGGGTGTCATCATAGGTTTAGCGGTGGGTTTACTTTATTACACCCGACCCACTAAGGATGGAGATATAGGTTCATCGTCAGTTTCGCAATCAACTTCTAGTGATAAGAACAATACGGCTTTGAGTTTAAAAGGTCAACAACTTCCAGAATTTAAAATGACCTCTCAAGATGGCAAATTGATTGCTATCTCGGAACTGTATGATAAACCTATGTTAGTTGTCGAATGGGCTAGTTGGTGTCCGCATTGCCAGAAACAACTACCCATTGTTCAGCAGATGTATGAAAAGTATGGAGATCAAATTCATTTTGTTCTTCTGAATATGAACGAACCAGGAAAAGAAACAAAGGAAACTGCTGATCAGTATATCAAAGAAAAAGGATATACTTTCCCCTATTATTATGACGAAGATCAGTCCGCAGCCGATCTTTTACAGGTTCAAACCATACCAAGTATGTATCTTGTGACAAAACAGCAACAGGTAAAGAATGTATTAGTAAATCATACCACTGCTGAAAATTTCTCGAAAGAGTTACAAGAATTGCTAAACTAACATACATTCATTTCGGGAAAAAGGAGGAAGAAGAAATCACAATAGGATTTCAGAGAAAATTATGAGAGATTTCATTAAAAAGGTCTCCATTCTGTTTACGATTCTGTTTCTCTCTGTGCCATTAGGATTAGCTAGTTTACGTTTCGGTCGTGGTGCGGCTGATGAAACTGAGGTAATTCGAGTAGGAGATAATACGGAAATTATCCAGAATGGATGTTATCGTAAGATAAAGAAATCGGACCAAACAAAGTGGACAGTTCCACGTAAACCGGTCGACTTAGTTATCCTTCAGGATGCGAGTGGATCGTTCAGGAACACCATTCCTAATGTCCAAAATGCCTTAAAAACATTGACAACATTTGTCAGTGAAGAAAATTATGATGAGAATAATCCTCGTTTGGTTAAGACTGATAACCCGGATACATCAGACCGAGTTATGATGGCAACCTTCCAAGGTGCGGATGGATACAACTATTACTACAATAATGATTTTACAGGTCGTAAAGATGTTGTTGGTGGTTGGGGAGCTGATTATGATTACAAATACAAGTCTAGCAACTTGTCTTCTGATCAAAATGATATCCATCAATTCATTGATAATATTAAGGTAGCAGGAGGAACACCAACCGTTCCAGCTATTGACGATGTCATTGCTCAATATAATCAAATAAAAGGGAATATGGCTAACGGTCGTAAGACCATCTTCCTTTTGATTACGGATGGTGTTGCTAATGGGAAACGTGACCCGGATGGTAAGGTTCGTCTAGAGTACAGTGATTATCGTAACAAAATTCTTTCACGTGCCTGGAATTTTAATGAGCTAACTGAAGCATCTCAAAACGTTTTAGGGCGTGTGGAAGAGGTTAAGGAAGCATCTACAAGACTTAAAAATGTTGTTGGTTCCGAAGGGACTGTAGTAGTAGGTTTCTGGGAAGACGTATCAATCTTTGAAAACTCTAAAGCTCAGTATTATGACACATATAGAGAAGGTTATTCAAAATATTTTAATATAGGAGATAACCGAAGTGTCCAAGATATCTTCCATGAAGCATTAGAGGGGATGGCTTCTCCAGCTAAAAATATTAATGGTAAGAATGTTTCCTTCTATGTTAATGAACAAAGCGATATCAATAAGTTCTCAAGTCGAGTTCTAGAATCTGTTGGAGCTGCGTTGATTAAGGAAGACATTAAAGGTGAGTTCACTGTTACACCTGGATATAAGGTGGATGCTGTTCGAATCAATGGCAAGACTGTTGTTGAAAAAGTCACAGACCCATCAAAACAAATTCGTGGTCGAATCAATCAAGAAGGCGACAATGTCACAATCTATGTACCCGATAGTGTCTTCAATCCAGGTAATAACAGTTTCGACTATGATTTGAGTAAGGAAGCACGTGCTCCTGAAACGAATGAAGAGGATGAAGTTGATCCGCCAGCTGATTATAAACCTGTAAAAGAAGAAGTTACAGTTCCTGAGTTGACTGGTGTCTTCAAGACGGGTGAGTTTAAAACTCAAAAAATCGGTGGACGTAATGAAAAAGTTGAAGTTCAAAAGCTCGAGTACTGTTACCCAAGTGTCACTAAGAAAATTACCGACGCAGATAAGAGAAATGACTTGGGAGAAATTGATGACCCGCTTGGTTTGACAAAGAAAAAAGCCTATTCTGCACAATTGTCAGACAAGGCAGAGGAGTTCACCTATACTCTTGATTACAACTTCAATAACGTAGCCTACGAATTTGAAAAGAACGTCATGTTGACAGACCCACTTGACTACCGTTTGGAAGTAGTTGAAAGTTCAGCTACTGGACCAAATGGAGAAAAATGGGCCACTCGTGTCGTGAAACAAAATGACGATCTTGGAAACGAACGTGATGTTGTTGTTGCTGATGTTCCTGCTAAAGGATCAAACTATAATTACTTGGTATTGAAGAAAGCTCAAATGACCATCAAGGTTCGTTTGAAAGAACAATACCGCAATAATCAAGCAAGTAAAGAATTTATGGCCCTTCTTCAGGATAATGATGGATTCGGTTTGCTGAACCAGGGTAATATCATGTGGAATGGTGATGACAATCAACCAAACCAAGATGCGCATGCCAAGACAGATACTAAACCAAGTACGATTCGCCGTTCAAATCCTGTTTATGTGAAACCACCAGTTGTAACAGAAATTACGAAGAAGGTCAATGATAAGGAACATGAAGATCTTAAGACAGAAGAACAACTCTTCGAGTACAAAGTGACTGTTCCATGGCCAGGCCTTGCAGATACATTCAGCCTTACAGATACAGTTGTTTCAGAGTTGGAAGTTCAGGCAGATAGCTTGAATGTAAAACTTGGTGAAAAAGATAATACTGAGTTGAAAACTGCTGTAAAAGTTGAAGGTCAAACTGTTTCACTGACTCTTGATAAAACTCAACTCGAAAAAATCTCACGTAAGGTAACGCGTCGTAAGACTAAAGATGTTCAATACCTTGAATTGACCTTCAAGGCTAAGATTCGTGCGGGTGCTGACCTTTCTAAATATAAGGAAGATGGTCAAATTAAAGTACCTAACACGGCAGATGTTGTCTTGAATGATATCAAGAAAACATCAAATAAAGTAACGGTTACACCACCAAAACCAAAAGAACCTTCTATTAATAAGAAGATTAATGAAAACTTGGATACATTCCAAACATTTGATGGACAACCATACAACTACAACATTACAACAGCAGTACCAAGTGATGTTGCAAATTACAAGAAATTTGTGATTCGTGATACACTAGATGCTAATTTGGAACTTGCAGGTGCCGTAAGTATTAAAGGTTCTGCAGCTGCCCTCTTTGATATCCGCACCAATGGCCAAGAGATTACGGCAACGGTGAAGGATGGTCAATTTGGTGAACTTGCAAAATACTCAACTGTTGAACTAGTCATTCCTGCAAAAGTTAAAAATGGTGTGACAGGCACAACCATTGAAAATAAGGCTTCTATTTCCTTTACAAATGAGAATAATGTAGAGAAAAAAGTTGAATCGAAACCTGTCACCGTAACGCCACCTCCTGTAACGAAGAAGATCAATGAAACTCTTGATCACTTAGATATCGCGACAGGTCAAGCGTATAACTACAACATTAAGACAAAACTTCCAACCGATATTACAGATTACAAGAAATTTGTGATTACAGATACACTTGAAGGAGATTTGTCAGTTATCAATGAAACTTCAAGCAAACCAGTTATCAAAGGAGCAGCTGCTGCCTTCTTCGATGTAACAGTTGAGGGTCAAACCGTGACTGCAACGATGAAGGACTTTGCGAACGCTACAGCTCTTGCTGGTCAAGAAGTGGAATTGATTATTCCAGCTAAGATCAATGATGGAGTGACTCGTATCAACATTCCAAATACTGCGAAGTTTAGCTTCACAGATAAGAACGATCATAGCGGAGAAAAGGAAACGAAACCTGTCACCGTAACCCCTCCATCAGAACCAGGTGTTGATAAGAAAATCAACGAAACACTGACAGAGGCAACAATCGGTGCGGAAACCGACTTTACTTATAATATCAAAGCGAAATTGCCAAATGATATTACAACGTACAAGTCCTTCGTTGTAACGGATACCTTGGATGAGAACTTGACTCCAGGTCAAGCTGAAATCAAGGGAGCTGCAGCGAAATTCTTCGATGTAACAGTTCAAGGTCAAACCGTGACTGCAACGATGAAAGATTTTGCGAATGCGGGTGACTACGGTAACCAAGAAGTAGAGCTCGTGATTCATGCCAAAGTGAAGAAAGGCTCAACTGTTCCATCTATTGAGAACAAAGCTAAGATTACTTACACCAACAAGAATGACCAACAAGGTGAGAAAGAAACCAAGCCAGTCACTGTTACACCACCACCAATCACGAAGAAGGTGAATGGTCAGGAACACGCAGATCTTGGTAAGTTATCAGAAATCTTTACTTATACGATTGACTCAACGGTTCCACATGTGGCAGATAGCTTCACCATTTCAGATGATATCGTCAAAGAATTGGCATTTGAAGGGGAAGCAACTGTCACTGTTGACGGCCAAGCTGTTCAAGATTTGACTGTGAAAACAGAAGGTCAAACCTTGACAGTCACATTTGGAAAAGATCAAGTGAAACAATATGCTGGTAAAGCAGTCCAAGTTTCATTCAATGCCAAGATTAAAGACGGCATCACTTTCGATGCTCTCTTGACTGCTTATCCAAATGAAGCAAAAGACAAGCCAGTAGTACCAAATACTGCTAGCTACATCATTAATGACAATCCTGATTCTAAGAAAGAATCAAAACCAGTTACAGTTACACCACCACCAACCACTACTCCAGAGCTTAAGAAGGAAGTAAACGGAGCAGAACGTTATGATCTTGCAAAACGTAATGAAGAATTTACTTATACTTTGAAAACAACAATGCCTGCCAGCGCAACTGTGTTTGAGATGACAGACGAGTTGAAAGAAGTTCTAGAATTTGTCGGTGAGAATGCTTCAGCTACTGTTAAACTTGATGGTGAGGATGCAGGATCGAAGGCGACAGTGACACTTTCTGGTCAAGTCATCAAAGTTGCCTTTACAGAAGCTTCTGTAAAAGCAGATGCCGGTAAGTCAATTGAAGTGAATTTCAAGGCTAAGATTAGAGATAATGCCAACTTATCAGCTTATGTGAATAAAGATGGTAAGACAGAGATTCCGAATAAGGCTTCTTATGATATTGATCATAATCCAAGATACCACAAGGATTCTAACGAAGTTCCAGTAACGCCACCAACACCAGAAGAGCCAGAGATCAAGAAAGATGTGAACGGCAAAGAAGCTGAAACTCTTGACAAACGTGACCAAGTCTTCACTTACAACGTGAAAACAACAGTAGCGCAAGATGCGACAGCCTTCTCAGTCACAGATACACTAGTAGACGTTCTTGAATTCGCAGGAACTTCAAGTGCTAAATTGAATGGTCAAGCTCTTGATGCTAG
>NZ_AJRH01000049.1:0-9825 GCF_000297015.1 Streptococcus sp. GMD6S
AAACCAGGTCTTAAGAAAGCTCGTAAAGCATCACAATTTAGTAAACGTTAATTCGAGAAAATTACTATACTTACAGAGAGCACCTTTCGAGGTGTTCTTTTTTATATTTTCATACTAAATTGGTGCAATCTGACAAAGTCAGTTGCCTCAGAACGTTAATCAATACGATACTATCAACGTTCACAAGCACTTCATGATTCACACTATGAGGTGTTTTTGATGATTTTTAGCACAATTCACACTATTGTTTCTTTGCATTCAACTCAAATTCTTCTGGTCAAATTATTAACAAATCTTCAAGAAGAGTGATTGGTGAAATAGGCTGTTTGAGGCTTTTATGCTATACTAGTTTTAATGACAATCTTCTATTTCTAAAGCAACAATAGATCCGTAATTTGTTTTTAATTAAGGAGTTTGGGATTGTAAGAGGGAGATGATATATCTGAAGGAGTATCAATATGAAAAAACGTGCCTTGATTTTACTGGTTTTGTCCATTGTAGTATTTGGAGGAGGCGCATGGCTAGCACAGGAAACAAATCTATTTCTAAGTCCGCGAGCCAAGCAGTTGGCTTATTTAAAGGAGCATCAAAAAGAAATAGAAGATTTTGTAAAGTCTAAAAATTCAAAGATTGAATCTGTTCAAATTGATTGGAGACAGACACAATGGGATAAGGTAGGAAATGGTACACCTCAAGGAGGAGGAGATATTATTGATGTTTATGGAACGTTTAATAACATTGATAATTCTGGTTGGCATGTAATGATAATTGTAGATGATGGAAAAGTTGATTTAGCTTCGATGACATTAGTTAATGGCCTAGGCATTGGAGGGAAACCGTTTGAGTAATAGTAATTTAAAAACCTTTGATAATTTTTATTCAAATTTAACATCATTCATTCCCCACTGACTTCAAATACTTGCTAAAAGTATTTTTTTTTACATTCATGGTATAATATACTTAGATTCCGCTATATAGGAGGAAAGAGATGAAAAAACGTACTTTGGTTTGGCTAGTTATAGCCCTTGTAGTATTTGGAGGAGGCGCATGGATAGCACAAGAAACAAATCTATTTCTAAGCCCACGGGCTAAGCAGTTGGCTTATTTAAAGGAGCATGAAGAGGAGATTAAGGAGTTTGTAAAATCTTTAGATCATAAAGTAGAATCTGTTCAGATTGATTGGGATGAAACAATGTGGGAAAAAGTTGGAAATGGAACTCCAAAAGGAGGAGGGAATGTTGTAATAGTTGGAGGAGGCTTTAATAATATAGAGGGCTCAACTTGGCAAGTAATTTTTGAAATTGAAGATGGACGAGTTGCTTTTGATACTATGATGCAAGGCGGTCCATTGCGAGTAGGAGGAAGGATTTTTGATTAATAGTAACTTAAAACCTTTGATAATTTTTACTCAAATTTAACATTCTCTTCATTCCCCACCGATTTCGAATACTTGCTAAAAGTATTTTTTTTTACATTCATGATATAATATACTTAGATTCCACTATATAGGAAGAAAGAGATGAAAAAACGTACTTTACTTTGGCTAGTTATAGCCCTTGTAGTATTTGGAGGAGGCGCATGGATGGCACAGAAAACAAATCTATTTGGAGGAATAACTCTGAGCCCACGGGCTAAGCAGATGGCTTATTTAAAGGAACATGAAGAAGAAATTGTAAAATTTGTAAAGTCTAAAAATTCAAAGATAGAATCTGTTCAGATGGATTGGAATAGTTTAACTGTTGAACAGATAGGGAATGGAACTCCACAGGGGGGAGGTTATAATCTATCAGTGAAGGGTTCTTTTAATCATATAAAGGATTCTGACTTTACAATAGATTTTCGATTAAAAAATAAAAATGATGTGCCTTCAATAGATAGGATTGGTATGTATAATCAGCCTAGAGTGTTAAAAAATGGAGGTTGGGACAAGTATGACGGATAGTAATCTAAAAGATTATGACAATTTTTATGCAAATTTATCTCAGTCGGCTTATAGAGGGAGACCAAATACTTTATCACGCTATAATAATGCTGTAAATTGGACTTTGATAGATTATTCCCAAGATATAGATGATGATGGTGAAATCACTCCCGGAGGTAAACATCTTCCTCATGACGGTAAGGTCTACTTGCAGCCAGATCCTGATTTGCGAGATACTTATAAAGTTACATCGATACCAGTTCCTGATGCGAATGGGATGAGGCAGGATATTCGTCACAAACGTTATCAAAAAGGACTCTTAACTGATGATGAAGCTGGTTTCAGTGCCTACTACTTAACGGATACGCCTACCTTGACTAATGATACTACGAAAACTTATATGACTATCCGCGGCAGTGATGCCATCAGTAAAGAAAATTGGAACGACTGGGTTGACAACGACGCTCAGTTTGCGCTCAACCATATCCATACGCCGCAAGCCAAGTTAGCAACAGTAGGAATGAAAACGAAAATCGCTGAGATGCGCGAAAAGGCTCCAAATGCGACGATGGACATTGCAGCTCATTCCCTAGGAACCATTGTCTCTGCGCAAGGGGTAGCTGGCCTTACTGATGAAGAACTGGAGAAAATCGGCAAAGTCGTCCTCTTTGACGGCCCGGACACGACAAAGAGTTTAAAGAAAATGGGACTCAGCGATGAGAAAATCAAAAAGATTAGCGAAAAAATAGAGTACTATGTCAATCCTTTTGATGTCGTGGGTATGCTCAATCGTGAGCATACCATTACCAAATTACCTGGGGACTCCGATGAACCTCTTAAAAAACCCGTCGGTAAAGTCAATGTCCTTGTCCCCCTTCATTATACCCAGATTACTGATCCGGAAAGTTCCCATGACTTTGGTGTTTTCCAATCGGATGGAAAGGGAAATTTATTGACTGCGTCTGAGGATTTTCACCCAGAATTGCTCAGGGCAGGTGAAAAGCTAGCTCGACTGATAGCGACAACCTTGGATTCCCTCCGGGCTTTAGGAGTCGATGAAAATGTAGCCTCAAATGTTTTAAATGCCATTATGAGGGGGGAAATCGTAAATAAGGCAGCTATCGGATATGGCTTTTATGAGAATTTTAAAACAGAGTATAGTAAAATTGTCGAAGAAGCTCGTAAAGAATCGATAAAATGGGATCGAGAAGCTATTCCTCGTTATCAGGAACAACTGAGAGATGGTAATCTTACAGGAGAAAAGAGGATTTTGGTCCGAGCTCAGTTGCTTCAGACAGCAGCCCAGTTGGCAAATTTTGACATGGAAGACAAAGTTAAATCTGTGAAAACTTTACTTTCAGATGCTAAGGAAGATATTCAAAACATGATAAAAGAAACAAGACAGACAGCGTTTGACATGGTTGGATATTTGTCAAGTTCAGAAGTTACAAATCTACTTTCTGGTTTTGACACAACAAGCTTTTGGGATGAAGGCGTTGCAAGTGACACGAAGACTGCAGCAACATCCTTCCTGACACAAATCGAGCAACTAGGGGAAAGCTTGGTTAAAGCTAGTGGTTCCTTTGAGAGCATAGATACAGATAGTGCTGAAGATTTTAACAATCTATTGGCGGATGTAAAACAAACATGGAGGGGAAAGAATGTTAGTCCTAACGGATGAGGATACTTTAATTACAAGAGAGCAACTTGACAGAGGCTTCAAAGAAAGAATGAAGGAACAAGAACGCCAAGCAGTCAGGGCCTTAGTAACTGCAAAAGAACTGTCAATCCTTGCTAAAGGAGTGGAGTTAGCTAAAAAGTTGCAAGAAGCAGCTTCAGATATGTAAGAGTACGCTTCTAAGACTTATGTAAACAATATTAAGGGTGGATTTGAGGGCAAGGCTGCTGATGCTGCTGAAACTTACTTGACTCAGACCATGCAAACCCCTACTTTACAAAGTCCAATCAAAAACTAGGAGAAAACTTGTGATGGATAAAAAGGAACTTCAGAAACTAGAGGATGAGCATAATCGTAAATTACGAGACTTAGAGCGTTTAGAGATGGATTTGGATGATGATTTCCACAAGTTTAGTAGGGAGACGGATCATCTCCTAGAGGCGCTTTCCTATGCATGCAGAGACAGTAGTTTTGCTGAAATTCAACCATATATCTTTGAGATAGAGAACAATTTGGATAACTATCATCAACTTTACAAGAGTCGTATAGAGAATGTGTTGGAAGCTCGTCATCAAGAGAATAAAAACTTTCATAGAAAGTTAGAAGAAAAGAACGTTTGACAAATATACCTTATAAAAGAAGGATGATATGAGTTTGTTATACTTTGTTATTATAAATAAAAAAAGAAGTAATTATACAAGAAAAGTAGATAATTTAATCTTTCTTACTAGTTTTTAGATGGGAATAGCTCTTATTTTTTTTATAAATAGAATAAAAAATGAATTTTAAACTTGCAATTGAGGCAAATTATTGATATAATGAGGGCATAAATTAATATAAAGGAGTTTCACATGGCTTTAATTCAATTAACAACAGAAGAATTGCGCACCTCTGCTCAAAAGTACACTCAAGGTTCTGAGGAAGTAAGACAAGTACTTCGTACATTGACTCAAGAGCAAAATACTATCCGAGACAACTGGAAAGGTGCTGCTTTTGAGAGCTTTGATCGCCAATTCACAGAATTGTCTCCAAAAATTGAGGAGTTTGCAACTTTGCTTGATGAAATCAATGCACAGTTGAACAAGGTTGCTGAAATTGTTGAACAAAACGACCAAGATCTTGCATCACAAATTTAATTTGTTATATAAGTGGCTTTAGGAGGGCGAGAGCCTTCCTATTTTTTATGACGGAGAAGATTTAAAGTAATATGAAGAAGAATAGAATTTTTAAATATATAGGAAGTAGTCTGTTGGCATTAGGGTTGCTTGCATTGATTATTTTTTTGAATCTATCTGTTCAAAAAAATACAACGATTAGCAATGAGAATAATGCAAAGGCTAATCAGCAGACAAAATTAAATGTAGCTATCGTAAATGAAGATAAGCCTGTCTACGTAGATACAAAAGAATACAATCTAGGTGCTAGTTATGTAAAAAATATCGAGCGTGATAATTCACAAAATTGGTCTGTTGTCCCTCGTGGAGCAGCTGATTCTGGGTTAGAAAGTGGGAAATACCAACTCGTTTTAACAATTCCTAGTGACTTTTCTGAAAAAATACTCGATATTAACAGCATCAATGTTGATAAGACAACCATCAATTATAAGGTGAATGCGCAAGGAAATTTGCAAGTAGAAAATGATGCAAATAAACTAGCGAAAGATATTGTTTCTGATTTGAATGGTCAGTTAGTTGACATGTATATGGCTAGTATTTTGAACAACCTTTATACAGCACAAAAGAATGTTCAAGCTAGCTCACAGATACAAGCAACCAATATCGGAAACTATCGTACGAATTTATATAATACAGCTATCAACTCTAAAAATCTTTTCCCAACTCTCTATAGTATGTCTAGTTCCTCTGTTGACGCCAACACTGCTTTAAAGACAGGTTTGGAGGGCTACTCACAGATTTTTGGTCGTTTTGATGTTTCGCAGATTGCCTATGGCGAGAAGTTTGGAACTCTACTTAAGAATAGAGTAGATGAGAAGAAAAATCATGCGGATGTTATCACTGGGCTCATTTCTCAGAGTCGGGAAGACGTTAAGGGACAAATTGAAACCTATAAGGAATTAATTAAAGCTCAAGGTAGTCTGACTGCGAATATAGATGGAACACCAGCATCCACTGATGGAACGTCACCAGAAGTTGAGGCTTACTATAAAAAAGTAGCAGAAAGCATCAGCACAGAGATTGGTAGCTTACAGAAAAATCTAACAGATGAAAGAACCAAGTTTGAAAATCATAAAAATGATATTCATAACTTTATTGATGAGAAATTAGCCACTTACTATGGAACAAGTGAGAAGAGCAAAATCACTCTTGATCGATTTTTGGATAAAGCTGCAAACAAGGATTTAGAGAAGGTTGAGGAATCTCTAAAAGAGCAGCTGGCTTCTGCAATCTCAGAATTACCCAAAGAAGACTTTAGTGGAAAAGAATTTAGTGGTTTTGGTATGACACCAATCACAATTCCTTCTGTAAACTATACAGATTTAAAAACGATTAAAGAGCCAAGCGACGAGATTTCTTTGACGGACTTGAAGAATCTGGAACATCTGGCAATCACGAGTACGAGTGCTGTTGGACGAACAGGAACAAAGGCTAAGGTATCATGGAAGGCTGGAACAGGAGTGACGGTTCATTCGGTCACTTATGATGGCACACCAGTTGAGTTTGGTCAAGAAATTGATTTGAAGACGGGTGGGACTTTCAAAGTAGCCTATAGTGTTGCAGAGGCAGCTCCGACTCCAACTACAAGTTCAACGGGGGCTTCAAGCCCAACTCCAAAAGCGGAGCCAAAGACTGTTGATATTTCCTTGAATGATGTTCAAGCAGTCAGTGCTCCGATAGATGTCTTAGCCGTTCAGCAAGCAGCAGTGACTTATGGACAAAAGGTTCAGAAAATAGCTTCTGACTACCAAAAGGTGGAAGCACTCAGACAAGCATACAATACTGTCAAAGAGTTACGAAATAGTGATGTAACAGATGCTTTATCAAATATTTGGCTTGAAGCTATTAGTTCAAACCTGAAGAAGTATGAAGACAGTCTGACTGCACCTGCTAGCGATACAGATACAGAGGGTACTAAAGAGAAAGTAGATAAAGCCTTGTCAAAACTGACTACTCTCAAGCCTGTTCTAGAAAAAAATGTGAAGGATGTTTTGACTACCAACCAAGAATTGAATACAAAAATCAATGAACAGTTAGAGTTGTACAAGAAGTTGGAAGAAAATCTAAAGGATTTGGTTGAGAAGCAAGGGAAAGGCAATGATGCTTTTGAAGAGACTAATAATCAATTGGCTACCCTAAATTCGGATTATGCAGCTCTCTTGTCAGAAACTACGGGTGTGAAGGAATCTTCTCAAAGTAATGTCAAAGCTGCAGAGTCTGTGAATGAGACTTTAGGTAATTTCAATCGTGAATTGTCAAACGCTCAAACAAGTACTGAAAAGTTGTCACAAGATGCTGACTCCTTGATGACGCAGTTTAACGAAGAATTAACTAACAATGGAAACTTTGTAGAATCCTTTGTGAAGGTTCTGAATAATGCCTATCAAAATGGGGTACCAAATGAAGTGTTGTTGAACTTCTTATCCAACCCTGTTACCCAAAATGCTACTTCAGTGAAAGCGACTGTCAATGTTTACCGTCCATTTACATGGATTTTACTATTGGAGATTGTTAGTCTCTTTACAGCCTATCTGTTTGCAACTCAAAACGTTATTCGCAAAGTCAAAGATAAGTTCAAACTTGATAAGTTACATGATACAGACTTGATGACGGTAACCATCCTATCTGCTTTAAGTATCGTTGTCGGATTGGTAGTTGGTGTTGTATCAAGTGTTCAGCTACAGGTTGGTCGTGAATATCAACCATCTTGGGTTCTATTAATTGTTTTAGCCGCATTTGTACTGATTCAAGGACAATATCTATTGCTTAAACATTTCCGAGTGATTGGTATGGGACTCTCCTTCTTTATGATGATTAGCTTTGTCTACCTATCAAATGCTATTGGGACAACAGCAAGTCTAACTGGTTTCCCAGCATTTATCAAAAATCTCAATGCGTTATCAATATTAGAAGGTTTGCTTTCAGGATACTTTGATGGACATCCAGCAGCAATTATCGCTTTTGTTGCAACGATTGTTGTCATAGCTGTTTTACTTGTTATAAATATTTTTATCAGAGAAAGTAGTTTGTGGTTTCAAGCAAACCAAGCTGAGAAAGAATAGAAAATAGAAATATGAAGAAAATCATTCTTTTCCTTCTTACCTTAGTAACATGTGCAGCAGTCTCTGGGGCTGCTGCAGATGATTTGAAGGATAATAGTCTGCAGATTGATGATTCCCGACTTGAAAAGAAAGAGGGATTGAAATTTGGTCTACAGTCTGAACAAACCAAGGAGCTTTTTAATGAAGCAACTCAAAAGAGGTTGCAGGACATGCAACAGCATCAAGAGGAACAGTTGATCACAGAAAGGGGCCAACTGTTTTCTGCTATACAGAGACCAGTGAAAAAATCTTCTGAAGAACAGTTGTTTCAGCCCAATGCTCAAAAAACAATTAAATTTCAAACAAATATAGGCCATGTAGAAAAAGGTGGTCTGAATGACTTTCTTCCAGAGATATTCTATGTGGTGTTGATTTTCTTGCTTTTTGGAGCAACGGCAGTAATGAGTTATCGTGTGATGGTAGAAGGGATGGACTAAGTTTTTAACTAGTCTGTCTAAATAACTTAGAAAAGGATAAACCAGGCATAGGAGGCGTGTAAAAGGTGGAGCAACATATCAATATTACCCTACGTTTGAGAGAAAGAGATGTGGATATTCGCATTCCACGGCGAATTGAAGTGCGCCGGCTGGTGCGAGAAGTGGATACGATTTTTAATCCAGGTATCAAGCGAAAAAAATATCAATTAAGAATTGTCAATAAAGGTTTGTTGATTGATGAAGGGAAACATCTGTCTGATTATCCTATGACGACAGGAGATTTAGTAGAAATTGAGGAGATATAGGTGGCTGAAGAAAAATTTGAATTTGGTGGACAGTCGTTTGTCTATGAAAAAAATGAAACAAACTGGGAATTAAAACTCAAACGTTCAGATGTTGCGAGTCAAGATTTACGGGAACTCTTACTATTGGATTTGCATCATCCATTCTTTTTGGAGCAATCGATGGTGTCTGATGAGGATAGTGTCACCTTCTCCTATCAAGTCGAAGCTCATGGACTGACTTATGAGGAAATAAAGGAACGTACCATTTCGGAAAGAATCCGTTTGGCCCTAAACGTTTTTCGTCTAGAGGGCGCCTTGGAGTTACCTGTGACTTTCCTTTTGCACCCAGTAAATCTCTTTATTACCAAGGATGCTCAGGCTAAGATTGCTTATCGTGGAATTCCTGGTCTGATGGTTCCTCAATCCATATCCTCAGAAGATTTTTTACGCCAGGCTAAATGTTTTACAGTAACACTATTTAGCGATTTGGATTTCATGGATCTTTATAATGGTTCCTTGGAATTAGAGACCTTGCCCGACTTCTTAAATGACCTATGTCAGGCAGATGATATAGAGGCTGCAGTAGCTGTTTTGGAGAAGTACTACACGGAGAAGGCTGCGAAAGAACGGGCAGATTTGGTCTTGGTTCCAAGTAGACGCCATCGTGTCTTTAAACTGGCAACGATTTGGTTAACAGCCAGCGTTGTCTTGTTGATCGTTCCACTGATCTATCTGATTTTTGTGCAAAATCCTTTCAAAGAAAAGATGTTGCAGGCAGATACTGCCTTTATTAAAGTTGATTATAGTGGTGTTATTACAGAATTAGAGAGAATTGATCCAGCTAGCTTGCCGAATACGCAAAAGTATGAGTTGGCTTACTCTTATATTCAGGGGTTGGAATTTTCTTCTGAACAAAAGAAAGTCATCTTGAACAACGTAACACTCAAGTCAGATGAGCTTTATTTGACTTACTGGATCCAGGTTGGGCGCAATCGCTTTGAAGAGGCTCTTGATATTGCCAAACGGATTAACGACAGTGACTTGATTCTCTACGCTTTGACTCAGGAAATCAAGCAGGTTCGAGAAGATGGCAACTTGTCAGGGAAAGACCGTGAAAGTAAGTTGAATACTTTGGAAAGCGAGTATAAGAAATACTGGGATAGTCGAAGTGAGCTACTAACGAGTGAATCAAGCTCCAATGCTTCTACAACTCCTAATCCGCAAGACAA
>NZ_AJRH01000050.1:0-9474 GCF_000297015.1 Streptococcus sp. GMD6S
TAAACTAATCAAGTATACTGTCAAAGAAGTGGTTGTGAAAGGATATACTTCAACAATCACCACAGAAAAAGAAGGTAAGTACACCATTACCAATGAATATACACCAGAAAAAATTGCTGTAAGTGGACAAAAGACTTGGATTGACAATAACGACCAAGATCGTATCCGTCCAGCATCTATCACAGTGAAGCTACTTGCGAATGGTAAAGAAACTGGCCAAGAAGCTACAGCCACAGCGGAAACAGGCTGGAAGTATGAATTTACTAATCTGGACCGTTACCAAAATGGTAAGCCAATCGAGTACACAGTCAAAGAAGTTGGTGTTCCTACAGTTTACACAGCTACTGAAACTGGTATGAATGTGACCAACACTCATACACCAGAGAAAACATCTGTAAAAGGTAAGAAAATCTGGAAAGGTGATGAAAACCATAAAGACGCTCGCCCAGCATCTATTACAGTTAAACTATTTGCCAATGGTAAAGATACTGGTAAAACTGCAATAGCTTCAGAAGCAAGTGGTTGGACTTATGAATTTACAGATCTTGATCGTTATCAAGAAGGTAAGGAGATTGCCTACACTGTTGAAGAAGTGAATGTTCCAGATGGTTATACAGCTTCAGTAGAAGGTTACAACATTACAAATACGCACACTCCTGAAAAACCAACACCTGGCAAACCAAATGAACCAGGTAAGCCTAAAAAAGGTGGGGAATTGCCTAATACAGGAAGCAAGTCTAACCAAGTGGCTCTAGTAGCTGGAATCGCCCTTCTTGGATTGGGAACAGGATTCTTGGCAAGACGCAAAAAAGAAGATTAAGTTTTTTAAACGGTATCTTTCACGAAATTTTGCAAGACAGTTTAAAAGTGGAAACAAGTGTCAATGGAAATTGGCACTTGTTTTTTTGTAACTAACCCTGGTTCTACTACCAGATACAAGTGGATAGTTGCCACTTACTAAAAAGCTATTGTTTTTGCGATGAATTCCACTATAATAGGTGACAAATAGAAAAGGAGATGTTGCATATGATTGAAACAAGATTACAAGATAAATTGAAGTCAGGTTTGGAGGTAGAAAATTTTCAAAAAGAAGTGGCTATCTATCTGTCTCTTAATCCAGATTATCTATCTGGAGATAATGCTAAATACATGACCATGTATAACCGTATGGCTCGTTGGTATGATATGAGTGAGAAATGGATAGGACCACTTCTCCACGGCAAGGCGATTGATAAGTTGAGAAGGGATCTGATGGAGGAAATAGAATGGAAAGATAATTTATCAGTTCTTTATGTCTCTATCGGGACTGGTCAAGACCTCCGTTATATCCCTGAGACAATTGACCTGAAAAGTTTAGACTTTGTAGGGGTAGATATTTCTATCAGTATGCTAGAAAAATGCCAGAAATCTTGCGCTAAAAAGACTAATTTGCAACTTTTCCATGCTTGCGCGGAGGATTTACCCTTTGCGGATAATAGTTTTGACATTGTCTACCATATTGGCGGAATCAATTTTTTCAATGATAAGGCCAAGGCTATGCAGGAAATGCTACGAGTGGCGAAGCCAGGAACCAAGCTTTTAATTGCAGATGAGACGGCTGACTATGTGGATCAGCAATATAAGAAAAATCATTTTAGTAAGGATTATTTTAAAGATGCTACTGTTGATTTGAGTGAAATTGAGAATGCTGTTCCAAGTGAAGTTAAGGAAAAGGAAATGAAACTTCTTTGGGATGGTAAATTCTACGCCTTAACATTTAGGAAATAAAAAAAGTATCTTGGTAGAGCTTAGAAAACAAGTTATGAAGATAAAAACATTCCCTTAGACAGCTGTCTGAGGGAATGTTTTTTATGGGAGCATCATCAATTCGACAATCATAGCAATATAGATGATTAAGGTAAGGAGAAAACCGGCTCTCCAGAAGAATTTGATGAATTTAGGGTAATAAAAACTTCGTTTTTTGACAAGGAAAAAGACTACAAGGAGGATTGCTAGGAGAGAAAGTGCGACTCCAAGTCGCGGTAGAAAGTTGTGGGTAAAGGCTTTAGCAGTAATCAGGTAATACTCGAATACCAACAGTGGAAAAGCTAGATCCGCGAAATTAAATCCTATTTTCCTAAGTCCGAAAAGCTTGGTGACAATAAAGCAAACCACCAAGGTTAATATCAATAATAAAATAGATGCTATTTTCATTAAAATCATACCCATATTGTATCATAAAAAAACGCTAAAGGAAATGAGAAACAAGGGAATTTGTTGGAAAGTCAGGCTTTTGAGATTGTAGGTGTTTTTTGTTATAATGAAAGTTATGAAATCTTATAATACCTTGAATGATTATTATCGAAAACTTTTTGGAGAGAAGACTTTCAAAGTTCCTATCGATGCGGGATTTGACTGTCCAAATCGGGATGGAACTGTAGCTCATGGGGGCTGTACTTTTTGTACGGTTTCAGGTTCTGGAGATGCCATCGTGGCACCGGATGCCCCTATTCGTGAGCAATTTTATAAGGAAATTGACTTTATGCACCGCAAATGGCCAGATGTTCAGAAGTACTTGGTTTATTTCCAAAACTTTACCAACACCCATGAAAAGGTGGAAGTGATTCGGGAACGTTATGAGCAGGCTATCAACGAGCCAGGTGTAGTAGGGATCAATATCGGAACACGTCCGGATTGCTTACCTGATGAAACAATCGAATATTTGGCTGAGTTATCGGAACGCATGCATTTGACGGTTGAATTGGGATTACAGACAACCTTTGAAGCAACCTCTGACCTGATTAACCGTGCCCATTCTTATGAATTGTATGTTGAAACAGTAAAACGCTTGAGAAAGTATCCCAAGATTGAGATTGTTTCCCATTTGATCAATGGTTTGCCCGGTGAGACTCATGAGATGATGATTGAAAATGTCCGTCGCTGTGTCACGGACAATGATATTCAAGGAATTAAACTGCACTTGCTTCACCTGATGACTAATACACGGATGCAGCGAGATTACCACGAAGGACGCTTGCAACTGATGAGTCAGGACGAGTATGTCAAGGTCATTTGTGACCAACTAGAAATCATTCCTAAGCATATCGTCATCCATCGAATTACAGGAGATGCACCTAGAGATATGCTGATTGGTCCTATGTGGAGCCTCAATAAATGGGAAGTGCTAAATGCTATTGAAACTGAGATGCGACGTCGTGGAAGTGTGCAAGGATGCAAGGCTGTAAAACAGGAGTTTTAAAATGAAAAGACCACTTGAGATGGCACATGATTTTTTAGCGGAAGTTGTGACAAAAGAGGATATTGTAGTGGATGCGACCATGGGTAATGGCCACGATACCCTTTTTTTAGCCAAGCTAGCCAAGCAAGTCTATGCCTTTGATATCCAGGAGCAGGCTTTGGAGAAGACGCAAGAGCGTTTGGATCAGACTGGAATGACAAATGCCCAGTTAATCTTGCAAGGTCATGAGACGCTAGACCAGTTTGTTACAGAAGCTAAGGCAGGGATTTTCAATCTGGGTTATTTACCTTCTGCTGACAAATCCGTCATCACACAACCTCAGACTACTATCGAAGCATTAGAGAAACTGTGTCATTTGCTTGTCAAAGGAGGACGGATTGCGATCATGATTTACTATGGTCATGAAGGAGGAGACACCGAGAGGGATGCTGTATTGGATTTTGTTAGCCAGTTGAACCAACAAGAGTATACAGCTGCCATTTATCGGACTCTCAACCAAGTTAATAATCCACCGTTTTTAGTTATGATTGAAAAATTAGAAAGGTATAGACATGGATAAACAATACCTTCGTGAGAAGCTTGAGACAATGCGCCAAAATTTTGTCGAGTCAACGCATCACGAGCGAGCAGTCGGGGTACTCGACGAAGCACATATGAGCAAGAAAATGCTTAAAATCAAGAAAAAATTAGTGGCTCTTGAAATGGAACGATGCCAGAAAAAAATTGAGCACAAAGACTGTTCTAAGATTGATCAGAAAATCCAAGAGCAAAAGGAGATTTTTGAATCTTGTTGTAAAAAAGATTAAGGAGGAATTGTGTGGAATTACTTATTTACTTGATTCTATTTTTATTTGTCTTAATCATTTCAACTACGACCAATAAACTTCTCCCTTTTTTGCCCCTTCCTCTTGTGCAAATCCTTTTAGGGATTGGGATTGGCTTATTTGTTCCCGATGCGGACTTTCATCTCAATACAGAGCTGTTTCTAGCCATGGTTATTGGTCCCTTACTTTTCCGGGAGGCAGAAGAAGCGGATATTACGTCCATTTTGAAGCACTGGCGGATTGTCGTCTTTCTGATTTTTCCTGTGATTTTTATCTCGACTTTAAGTTTAGGGGGCATGGCTCACTTCCTTTGGATGATCCTTCCTTTAGCTGCCTGTTTAGCAGTTGGAGCGGCACTTGGGCCAACAGATTTGGTTGCCTTTGCATCTCTTTCTGAACGTTTTCGTTTTCCAAAACGGGTTTCTAATATCCTAAAAGGGGAAGGACTCTTAAATGATGCTTCTGGTTTGGTTGCCTTTCAGATGGCTCTTGCTGCTTGGACAACAGGAACGTTTTCATTCAGCCAAGCAGGAACTTCCCTAGCACTTTCTATCTTTGGTGGTTTTGTAGTCGGTTTTGTGACGGCTATGGTCAATCGTTTCTTGCATAGCTTTTTGCTGAGTGTACGAGCGATAGATATAGCCAGTGAACTATTGCTAGAGCTAAGTTTGCCACTCATGACCTTTTTCATTGCAGAAGAGTTTCATGTTTCAGGGATTATCGCAGTAGTGGTTGCAGGTATTTTGAAGGCCAGTCGCTTTAAGAAAATTACGCTCCTTGAGGCTCAGGTAGACACCGTGACGGAGACCGTCTGGCACACCGTGACCTTTATGCTAAATGGATCAGTCTTTGTTCTCTTGGGAATGGAATTAGAGTTGATAGCAGAGCCGATTTTGTCTAATTCTCTCTACAATCCCCTTCTTTTACTGATTTCAGTTGTCGTTCTGACATTCTTGCTTTTTGCGATCCGCTTTGTCATGATTGCTGGTTTTTACTTTGTGAGGACGCGTCGACTTAAGAAAAAAATTCATAAGTACATGAAAGATATGCTTCTTTTGACCTTCTCTGGTGTCAAAGGGACAGTATCTATCGCGACCATTCTCCTCATACCAAGTCATTTGGAGCAGGAATACCCTCTCTTACTCTTCCTTGTAGCAGGCGTTACACTATTGAGCTTTCTAACAGGTTTATTGGTCCTCCCTCACTTATCTGAAGAACAAGAGGAAAGCAAGGATCATTTGATGCATATTGCGATTCTGAATGATGTAGCTGCAGAATTAGAAAAAGAACTGGACCATCACAAGAACAAACTTCCTCTTTATGCAGCTATTGATAATTACCATGGTCGGATTGAAAACCTCATCCTTAGTCTGGAAAATAAGAGAGTCCAAGAGGACTGGGAGTCCCTCAAGCTTCTTATCTTGAGTATTGAGAGTGACGGTTTGGAGCAAGCCTATGAAGAAAATAGAATCAGCGAGCGTGGCTATCGAGTTTACCAACGTTACCTAAAAAACATGGAGCAGAGTATCAATCGGAATTTCGCTTCTAGAGTGACTTATTACTTCCTAGTTTCCTTACGGATACTGCGCTTTCTACTCCATGAAATGTTTACCTTTGGCAAAACTTTCCGTAGTTGGATAAATGAAGAATCTCGTAAACTACTAGCAGTTGACTATGATCAGATTTCAGAGTTGTATTTGGAAAATACAGAGTTGATTATCGAGAGTTTGGAAAACCTAAAAGGGGTTTACAAGAGTTCTCTGATTAGTTTTATGCAAGAATCTCGTCTACGCGAGACGGCCATTATCGGAAGTGGTGCCTTTGTTGAGCGGGTTATCAATCGCATCAAGCCAAACAATATTGATGAAATGCTACGAGGCTACTATCTCGAACGTAAGGCAATCTTTGAATACGAAGAAGCTAAACTGATAACAGCCAAGTATGCCAAAAAACTACGCCAAAATGTGAATAATTTAGAGAATTATTCTCTGAAAGAGGCCGCAAATACTTTACCTTATGATATGCTAGATTTAATCAGAAGAACTTAGATGATGAAGAAAATGACGGAGGATGGAACATGAAAAAGTGGTGGAAAGAGCTGATGGACAGGCCCTTATTGAAAGCTTTTTTGCATTATTATCAAGCATCTGATAGTGAGTTGACCAGTGTTGCGGTTGCCTACTATTGGTTGATTTCAATCTTTCCTTTGCTAATGATAATGGTCAATATTTTGCCTTATTTTCAGATTCCAGTCTCAAATTTCTTACTGACAATCAAGGAATTCTTGCCTGATACGGTGTATGATGTGGTTGCCAAGATTGTACGAGAAGTTCTGACTCAACCATCAACTGGTTTGCTGAGTTTTGCCGTTTTATCTGCCCTCTGGACCTTTTCGAAATCAATGGATTTCCTCCAAAAAGCTTTTAACAAAGCCTATGGGGTGACCAAGAGTCGAGGAATTATCTCCCATCAGTTGATGAGTCTACTTGTTAGTTTCGGCTTGCAGATACTTTTTGCCTTTGCCTTGTTTTTGAGTATGTTTGGTCGTATGTTGCTCAACCTCCTCAAAACTTACTGGCAATCAGACAGTTCGCTATTCTCCTATCTGCAAGACTTTACAGGCCCTCTGGTCTATGCCTTGATCTTTGCCATTCTGGTTATGATTTATTACTTCCTCCCAAAAGTAAAAGCACCACGAATCCGCTATGTTTTGCCAGGAAGTGTCTTTGTCTTGCTAACTCTTATCTTTTTATTGAATATCTTTTCTGTCTACGTAAATAGTTATGTCAATCATCTGGTTGATGTCCGATTTTTCAGTTCCATTATCGTGGTAGTCATGATGTTCTGGTTTATTCTCATTGCAAAGATTTTAATTATCGGAGCAGTTATCAATGCAAGTGTTCAGAGTTTGAAAGATCCAAAGTTTGGTATGGAATAATTAGAAAAATCCCTATTAGGTTTCCTAATAGGGATTTTCTTAATAGATAAACATGGCATCTCCAAAACTGAAGAAGCGGTAGTGTTCTTGGATGGCATGGTGATAGGCATCTAGGACTAAGTCACGACCGGCAAAGGCAGAAACTAGCATGACAAGAGTTGACTTGGGTAGGTGGAAGTTGGTTGAAAAAGCATCTACAACCTTCCAGTCGTAGCCTGGTTTGATAAAGATATTAGTCCAGCCAGAATCAGCCTGGATTTGCCCATCAAACTTGGAACCGATGGTTTCCAGTGTGCGGATTGAAGTGGTTCCTACAGCGATGACGCGACCTCCATTTTCCTTGACTGAGCGAAGGGTGGCAGCTGCTTCATCAGAAAGTTGGTAGAACTCCGAGTGCATTTCATGTTCGTCCAGATTGTCAACAGAAACAGGTCTAAAGGTTCCTAAACCAACGTGGAGGGTCAAATAAACCAAATGGACACCCTTGGCTTGGATTTCTGCTAGCAGTTCTTTGGTGAAGTGCAATCCAGCAGTCGGTGCTGCAGCAGAGCCACTTTCTTTAGCGTAAACCGTTTGATAACGTTCACGGTCATCTAGTTTTTCGTGGATGTAGGGTGGTAGTGGCATTTCACCCAGACTTTCCAAAACTTCTAGGAAAATTCCTTGGTATTCAAAGCGGACAATGCGGCCCCCGTGGGTCAATTCTTCCGTAACGACAGCGCTGAGGCGACCATCTCCAAAGCTGACGCGAGTACCGACCTTGAGGCGTTTGGCTGGTTTGGCGAGAACCTCCCACTCATCACCAGCAGTATTTTTGAGCAGGAGAAGTTCCACATGGCCTCCAGTCTCCTCTTTTTGACCATAGAGGCGGGCAGGGAGAACACGGGTGTCGTTCATGACAAGGGCATCACCAGGTTCCAGCATGTCGATAATGGAGTGGAAGTGTTTATCCTGCATTTCTCCCGTCTCGCGATTAACGATAAGGAGTTTGGAGGAATCTCGTTTTTCAAGGGGCGTTTGGGCAATCAATTCCTCAGGTAAGTGGAAATCAAAATCAGCTGTATTCATTTTTCATTATTCTTTCTAAGTTCTAATCTTATCCATTATAACATGTTTCAAGTTTAGACGCTCTTTTTTTAGAAATTAAATCGTTTTCACTTGACAAAAATTGGTCTATACCATATAATGAATATAGAAATATGGAGGATATAAAATGAAAGTTATAAAAGTTGAGAATCAAGTCGAAGGTGGAAAAGTTGCTTTTGAGATTTTGAAGGAAAAATTGGCCAATGGTGCTCAAACATTAGGACTTGCGACAGGAAGCAGCCCGCTTGAGTTTTACAAGGAAATCGTTGAGAGTGACCTTGATTTTTCAAATCTGACTAGTGTGAACCTTGATGAGTATGTAGGGCTTGATGGGGACAATCCACAGTCTTATCGTTACTTCATGCAGGAAAACTTGTTCAACCAAAAACCATTTAAAGAAAGCTTCTTGCCACGTGGTGTTAAGGATAATGCTGAAGAAGAAGTAGAACGCTATAATCAAATTTTGGCTGACCATCCAGTTGATTTGCAAATCTTGGGAATTGGTCGCAATGGACATATCGGCTTTAACGAGCCAGGAACTCCATTTGATAGCCAAACGCATCTAGTAGAACTTGATCAATCTACCATCGAAGCCAATGCACGTTTCTTTGACAAGATTGAAGACGTTCCAACTCAAGCCATTTCAATGGGAATTAAAAACATCTTGGATGCCAAGTCAATTATTCTCTTTGCTTACGGTGAGTCGAAAGCAGAAGCCATTGCCGGAACAGTGTCGGGTCCAGTGACTGAGAACCTCCCAGCAAGCAGCCTACAAAACCACCCTGATGTGACTATTATCGCTGATGCTGAGGCGCTCAGCCTGCTTGAAAAATAAAAATTACAAGAACCACTTGCTCTTTGGAGTGAGTGGTTTTTTTCTAGCTTTCATGAGTCAATAGAAAGAAGTGGTATAATAGATTGGTAGAATAACTAGATCTAGTTAGGTCCAATTTTTACTATTTTATGATATACAAGGAGAGAATGAAAGTATGCTATTAGAAAATAATCTGATAAAAGACAATATACGAGCTGAAAACAAAAGCTTTCTCTATTATTTACACGAGGAAAAAGTATTTGATTCGCACTCGCTGGCTGATTTATGTCGCTACGTAGAAAAGCTCGATTCTATTAGTATAGATCAGATGAGGGATTTGCATTTTATTGAAAATCAAATTCTTTGTCATCTGGTATATCATTTTGATAGCAATGACTTGAGTAAGATTTCAAATCTTCCTGATGAATATTGGGAATATATTGAGCCTTTTGAACAAGCAGTAACAAAGTTGTATGATTTGATAAAGTATAGGTAAGAAAGTAATTAATAAACTGGAAAATAGGAATAAATGTAGGTTTCCTCTTGACAATTATTCATTTTGCATGTAAAATGG
>NZ_AJRH01000051.1:0-9439 GCF_000297015.1 Streptococcus sp. GMD6S
GCAAATAATCAAATCCTCTTTAGAAGCGAAAATATTAGCTTCTACACTCGTCTCCTAGAAGGTAATTATCCTGATACAGATCGCTTGATTCCAACAGACTTTAACACTACAATTACTTTTGATGTGGTTAATTTGCGTCAATCTATGGAGCGTGCACGTCTCTTATCAAGTGCGACTCAAAATGGTACTGTGAAGCTTGAAATTAAAGGTGGAGTTGTTAGCGCCCATGTTCACTCTCCAGAGGTTGGTAAAGTAAACGAAGAAATCGATACGGAGCAGGTGACCGGGGATGATTTAACTATTAGTTTTAACCCAACTTACTTGATTGATTCCCTCAAGGCTTTAAATAGTGAAAAGGTGACTATTAGCTTTATCTCATCAGTTCGTCCATTTACTCTTGTGCCAGCAGATACTGACGAAGATTTCATGCAGCTTATCACACCAGTTCGAACAAATTAAGTGAAAGAGGTTGAGCCTGGCTCGCCTCTTTTATGATATAATCAAAAAAGAAAAGGAGAGTAGTATGTATCAAGTTGGAAATTTTGTTGAGATGAAAAAACCACACGCTTGTACCATCAAGTCAACAGGCAAAAAGGCTAATCGTTGGGAAATTACACGTGTAGGGGCAGATATTAAAATAAAGTGTAGCAATTGTGACCACCTTGTCATGATGAGTCGCTATGATTTTGAACGAAAAATGAATAAGATTATTGACTAAGAACCCTTAGTTAGAGGGTTAGCAAGTTTTCCCTTTTTGTGTTATAATGTTAGGGATTGAAATGAGAACGGAGAATGAGAAACTATGGCTTTAACAGCAGGTATCGTTGGTTTGCCAAACGTTGGTAAATCAACCCTTTTTAATGCAATTACAAAAGCAGGAGCAGAGGCGGCAAACTACCCATTTGCGACTATTGATCCAAACGTTGGGATGGTGGAAGTTCCAGATGAACGCCTACAAAAACTAACGGAAATGATTACTCCTAAAAAGACAGTTCCAACAACCTTTGAGTTTACAGATATTGCAGGGATTGTAAAAGGAGCTTCAAAAGGAGAAGGTCTAGGTAATAAATTCTTGGCCAATATCCGTGAAGTAGACGCGATTGTTCACGTAGTTCGTGCTTTTGATGATGAAAATGTGATGCGCGAGCAAGGACGTGAAGACGCCTTTGTGGATCCACTTGCAGATATTGATACCATTAACCTAGAATTGATTCTTGCTGACTTAGAATCAGTTAATAAACGCTATGCGCGTGTAGAAAAGATGGCACGTACGCAAAAAGATAAAGAATCAGTAGCAGAATTTAATGTTCTTCAAAAGATTAAACCAGTCCTTGAGGATGGAAAATCAGCTCGCACCATCGAATTTACAGATGAAGAACAAAAGGTTGTCAAAGGTCTCTTCCTTTTGACCACTAAACCAGTTCTTTATGTTGCTAATGTGGATGAGGATGTTGTTGGAGACCCAGATTCTATCGAATATGTGAAGAAAATTCGTGAATTTGCAGCGACAGAAAATGCTGAAGTAGTCGTTATTTCCGCGCGTGCTGAGGAAGAAATTTCTGAGTTAGACGATGAGGATAAGCAAGAGTTTCTTGAAGCACTTGGCTTGACAGAATCAGGCGTTGACAAGTTGACTCGTGCAGCCTATCACTTGCTTGGGCTTGGAACTTACTTCACAGCTGGTGAAAAAGAAGTCCGTGCTTGGACCTTTAAGCGAGGGATGAAAGCTCCTCAAGCAGCTGGTATTATCCACTCAGACTTTGAAAAAGGGTTTATTCGTGCAGTAACAATGTCATATGAGGATCTAGTGAAATATGGATCTGAAAAGGCTGTAAAAGAAGCTGGGCGCTTGCGTGAAGAAGGAAAAGAATATATCGTTCAAGATGGCGATATCATGGAATTCCGCTTTAACGTTTAATAATATTTAATAAATAGTGTCAATTAGGTTGGAAAAAAATTCCAACCCTTTTGGCTTTTGAAAGGAAAAATAAATGACCAAATTACTTGTAGGATTGGGAAATCCAGGGGATAAATATTTTGAAACCAAGCACAACGTTGGATTTATGTTGATTGACCAATTGGCCAAAAAACAAAATGTCACCTTTACACATGACAAGATATTTCAAGCTGACCTAGCTTCTTTTTTCTTCAATGGAGAAAAAATTTATCTCGTCAAACCAACAACATTTATGAATGAAAGTGGAAAAGCGGTTCATGCTTTATTGACTTACTATGGTTTGGATATTGAAGATTTACTCGTTATTTACGACGATCTTGACATGGAAGTTGGGAAAATTCGTTTAAGAGCAAAGGGGTCAGCTGGTGGTCATAATGGTATCAAGTCTATTATTCAACATATAGGTACTCAGATATTTAACCGTGTTAAAATAGGTATTGGAAGACCTAAAAAAGGCATGTCCGTTGTTCATCATGTTTTAAGTAAGTTTGATCAGGATGACTATGTGGGTATTTTACAGTCCATTGACAAGGTTGACGATGCTGTAAACTACTATTTACAAGAGAAAAACTTTGAGAAAACAATGCAGAGGTATAACGGCTAAATGGTGACTTTATTAGATTTATTCTCAGAAAATGACCAGATAAAAAAATGGCATCAAAATCTGATAGATAAGAAAAGACAACTAATACTTGGTTTATCAACGTCTACCAAGGCTATTGCAATTGCAAGCAGTCTAGAAAAAGAAAATAAGATTGTGTTACTGACTTCAACTTATGGAGAAGCAGAACGAATTATCAGTGATCTTCTTTCTCTCTTAGGAGAGGAACTTGTCTATCCATTTTTGGTTGATGACTCTCCTATGGTAGAGTTTTTGATGTCTTCGCAAGAAAAAATCATTTCGCGGGTTGAGGCCTTGCGTTTTTTGAGTGATCCGTCTAAGAAAGGGATTTTAGTTTGTAATATCGCAGCGAGTCGGTTAATTTTACCCTCTCCGACTAGATTTAAAGAAAGTACTATAAAAATTGCAGTTGGCGAAGAATATGACCAACACGAGCTACTTCACCAGTTAAAGGAAATTGGCTATCGAAAAGTTACTCAAGTACGGACACAAGGTGAGTTTAGTATTCGAGGAGATATTTTAGATATTTTTGAGATGTCTCAGTTAGAACCTTTCCGAATCGAGTTTTTTGGCGATGAAGTAGATGGTATTCGTACTTTTGAAGTCGAAACACAATTATCGAAAGAAAATCAGACCAACCTCACTATCTTTCCAGCTAGCGACATACTTTTGAGAGAAAAAGATTATCAACGAGGACAGTCAGCTTTAGAAAAGCAAATTTCAAAGACTCTATCACCAATTTTAAAATCATATTTGGAAGAGATTTTGTCAAGTTTTCATCAAAAACAAGTACATTCAGATAGTCGAAAGTTTTTGTCCTTATGTTACGATGAAACATGGACTGTATTTGATTATATTGAAAAAGATACACCAGTATTCTTTGATGACTATCAAAAATTGATGAATCAGTATGAATCCTTTGAAAGAGAATTAGCACAATACTTTACAGAAGATTTACAGAATGGTAAATCATTTTCTGGGATGCAGTATTTTGCAGATACAGAGCAAACCTATAAAAAACAAAGTCCAGTTACCTTTTTCTCCAATCTGCAAAAGGGCTTAGGAAATCTTAAGTTTGATCACATTTATCAATTTAATCAATACCCCATGCAAGAGTTTTTCAATCAATTTTCATTTTTAAAAGAAGAAATTGAGCGATACAAAAAAATGAACTACACTATTATTTTGCAGTCTAGCAATTCAATGGGAAGTAAGACGTTGGAAGATGTTTTAGAGGAATATCAGATCAAATTGGATTCCAGAGATAAGTCAAGTATCTGTAAAGAATCTGTAAACTTGATTGAGGGTAATCTAAGACATGGTTTTCACTTTGTAGATGAAAAAATTCTCTTGATTACTGAACATGAGATTTTTCAAAAGAAATTAAAACGTCGTTTTAGAAGACAACATGTGTCAAATGCGGAGCGATTGAAAGATTATAATGAACTTGAAAAAGGGGACTACGTTGTTCACCATATCCATGGAATTGGTCAATATCTAGGAATTGAAACAATTGAAATCAAAGGGATTCACCGTGATTATGTCAGTGTTCAATATCAAAATGGGGATCAAATCTCCATCCCAGTAGAGCAGATTCAGTTACTGTCAAAATATGTTTCAAGTGATGGAAAAGCTCCAAAACTTAATAAATTAAATGATGGTCATTTCAAAAAGGCCAAGCAAAAAGTTAAGAACCAGGTAGAGGATATAGCTGACGATTTAATTAAGCTTTATTCTGAGCGTAGTCAGTTGAAGGGATTTGCTTTCTCGGCTGATGATGATGAGCAACATGCTTTTGATGATGCCTTCCCTTATGTTGAAACGGATGATCAACTTCGTAGTATTGAGGAAATTAAGAGGGATATGCAGGATTCTCATCCCATGGATCGACTTCTGGTTGGGGATGTTGGTTTTGGGAAAACTGAGGTTGCAATGCGTGCAGCATTTAAGGCTGTCAATGATCACAAACAGGTGGTTGTTCTAGTTCCGACGACGGTTTTAGCGCAACAGCACTATACGAATTTTAAGGAACGATTCCAAAATTTTGCTGTTAATATTGATGTGTTGAGTCGCTTTAGAAGTAAAAAAGAGCAGGCAGAAACACTTGAAAAACTAAAGAATGGTCAAGTCGATATTTTGATTGGAACGCATCGTGTTTTGTCAAAAGATGTTGTGTTTTCAGATTTGGGATTGATGATTATTGATGAGGAACAACGATTCGGTGTTAAGCATAAGGAAACTTTGAAAGAACTGAAAAAACAAGTAGATGTTCTAACCTTGACAGCAACGCCAATCCCTCGTACTCTCCACATGTCTATGCTGGGAATTCGAGATTTGTCTGTTATTGAAACTCCTCCAACCAATCGCTATCCTGTTCAAACCTATGTATTAGAGAAGAATGATAGTGTCATTCGTGATGCTGTCTTGCGTGAAATGGAGCGTGGAGGTCAAGTTTACTATCTTTACAATAAAGTTGACACGATTGACCAGAAGGTTTCAGAATTACAGGAGTTGATTCCAGAGGCTTCGATTGGGTATGTTCATGGACAAATGAGTGAAATTCAGTTAGAAAATACTCTACTTGACTTTATTGAAGGTCAGTATGATATTTTGGTGACGACTACTATTATTGAGACAGGGGTAGATATTCCAAATGCCAATACCTTATTTATTGAAAATGCAGACCACATGGGCTTGTCAACCTTGTATCAATTAAGAGGAAGAGTCGGTCGTAGCAATCGTATTGCTTATGCCTATCTCATGTATCGTCCAGAAAAATCAATCAGTGAAGTCTCTGAGAAGAGATTAGAAGCGATTAAGGGATTTACAGAATTAGGCTCAGGATTTAAGATTGCGATGCGAGATCTTTCGATTCGGGGAGCAGGAAATCTCCTAGGAAAGTCCCAGTCTGGTTTCATTGATTCTGTTGGTTTTGAATTGTATTCGCAGTTACTAGAGGAAGCTATTGCTAAACGGAACGGCAATGGGAATAAAAGAAGCAAAGGAAATGCTGAGTTGATTTTACAAATTGACGCCTATCTTCCTGACACTTATATTTCTGACCAACGACATAAGATTGAAATTTACAAGAAAATTCGTCAAATTGACAATCGTGTCAACTATGAAGAACTACAAGAAGAATTGATGGATCGCTTTGGAGAATACCCAGACGTAGTGGCCTATCTTTTAGAGATTGGTTTGGTCAAGTCATATTTTGACAAGGTATTTGTAGAACGTGTGGAAAGAAAAGAAAATAAGATTACAGTTCAATTTGAAAAAGTCACTCAACGACTATTCTTGGCTCAAGATTATTTTAAAGCCTTATCCGCAACGAACTTAAAAGCATCCATAGCTGAGAATAAAGGATTAATGGAAGTTATATTTGATGTCCGAAACAAGAAGGATTATGAAATTTTAGAAGGTTTGCTGATTTTTGGAGAAAGTTTATTAGAGATAAAAGAATCAAAGGAAGCAAATCCCATTTAACATTTTTCTTCTATAAAAAGGATAAAAATGGTACAATAATAATTTGAGGTAATAAAAATGAGATTAGACAAATATTTAAAAGTATCACGAATTATTAAGCGCCGCACAGTCGCAAAAGAAGTAGCAGATAAAGGTAGAATCAAGGTGAACGGAATCTTGGCCAAAAGTTCAACGGATTTGAAAGTTGATGACCAAGTTGAAATTCGCTTTGGAAATAAGTTGTTGCTTGTTAAAGTACTAGATATGAAAGATAGTACAAAAAAAGAAGATGCAGCAGGTATGTATGAAATTCTCAGTGAAACACGGGTAGAAGAAAATGTCTAAAAATATTGTACAGATGAATAATTCTTTTATTCAAAATGAACATCAACGTCGTCGTTACCTGATGAAGGAGAGACAAAAACGAAATCGTTTTATGGGTTGGGTCCTTATTTTGATGATCTTGTTGTTTATTTTACCAACTTATAACTTGGCCCAAAGCTATGATCAGTTACTGCAACGACGTCAGCAATTAACAGAGTTGAAAGAGCAGTACCAAACTCTTAGTGATGAAAAGGATAAGGAATCCGCCTTTGCTGCAAAGTTGAAAGATGAAGACTATGTAGCAAAGTATGCACGCGCCAAGTACTATTACTCAAAGAAACGAGAAGCAATTTACACAATTCCTGATTTGCTTCCGAGGTAATGTCATGGAAAATTTATTGGAAGTTGTTGAGCAATTTCTAAGTTTATCAGATGAAAAATTAGAGGAATTGGCAACTAAAAACCATTTATTACGATTACAAGAAGAAAGGGAAGAGAAGAATGCGTAAGTTCTTAGTAGTTTTATTGCTACCTGCTTTTATCATAACCTCAAGAGTAGTTAGCACAGAAAAACAGCTTCCTTACTCTTCACAAGAAATTTATTATCTAACCGAGTCTGATTATGGATTCTACTATAAAGAAACTCTGGAATCCCCAATGGTATATGGAGAAACAGCTGTCTATGCTAATGAGGATCTTGTCAAGGAGTCTGGTAAATTGACTCCTGGAACCACCTTTAAAATAGTAGAATGGCGTTTGAATAGACAAGGTGTTCCTGTTTTTAAATTAGATAATCACCAGTTTATCCTTGCAGATAAGCGGTTGGTCTATGATCAAAGTCAAGTTCAAACTCAAAATAGACAAGTATGGTTGGAGCAGGGGTTTGTTATCTATAACAGTCCCTATGATGCGAAAGAAATTTCTTCAACCCTCTCTCCCTATCAACGCGTAACGGTGGATAGAGCTCTCTTTGCTGAGGGACAAGAATTTCTTCATATCAATCAAGTTGGGTGGGTATCAAAAGAGTTCACCTCAGAAGAAGACAATCGCATCCAGAAGGTTCAAGAAGTTTTATCAAACAACTATCAGAATGAAAATTATTCTATTTATGTTAAACAACTGAGTACAGCTAAAGAGGCTGGGGTGAATGAAGACAGCAAACTTTATGCAGCTAGCATCTTGAAACTAGCCTACCTTTATTACGCTCAAGATAAGATAAATCAAGGGGAATATACGCTAGACAGTAGCTTCAAGTATATCCCAGAAGTAAATAGTTTCCCTGGGTCCTATAAACCAGAAGGTAGTGGTAGCTTACCTAAAAAAGAAGATAACAAAGAATACAGTCTTCAACAGTTAATTACCAAGGTAACAAAAGAGTCTGATAATGTTGCTCATAATATTTTAGGTTATTACGTGACCAATCAATCTGACGGGGCTTTTAAAGAAAAAATGTCCACCATTATGGGCGAAGATTGGGATGTGAATGATAAACTGACTTCTTCAAAAATGGCTGGAAAAGTCATGGAAGCTATTTATAATCAGAATGGTTTTGTCCTAGAGTCTCTAGGTAAGACTGATTTTGACAACCAAAGAATCGCAAAAGGTGTTTCGGTTAAGGTAGCTCATAAAATTGGAGATGCCGATGAGTTTAAACATGACACTGCCATTGTTTATACGGATTCTCCTTTCGTTCTTTCCATTTTCACCAAAAATTCTGATTATGATACTATTGCTAAGATAGCTAAGGATGTCTATGAGGTTCTAAAATGAGGGACCAGGATTTTTTAAATCATTTTCTCCGAAAAGAGTATTTCAAAAAACATTCTAAAGTCGTATTAGCTTTGTCTGGCGGACTGGACTCAATGTTTTTATTCCAGCTATTGTCTACTTATCAAAATGAGTTAGAAATTGAGTTGATTTTAGCACATGTCAATCACAAGCAGAGAAGGGAATCTGACTGGGAGGAAAATGAACTAAGGAAGTTAGCTGATGCAGCTGAACTTCCTATTTATATCACAAGCTTCTTAGGAGACTTTTCAGAAGCGCGTGCTCGAGAGTTTCGTTATGATTTTTTTAGGAAAATCATGAAAGAGATTGGAGCGACTGCCTTGGTTACTGCCCACCATGCAGATGATCAAGTTGAAACGATTTTGATGCGCTTGATTCGAGGAAGTCGGCTCCGTTATTTAACAGGAATAAAAGAAAGACAAGTAGTTGATGGAATTGAAATCATTCGTCCCTTGTTGCATTTTCATAAAAAGGATTTTCCACCAATTGTTCATTTTGAAGATCAAACAAATCAGGAAAATACCTATTTTCGCAATCGCATTCGAAATAGGTATTTACCAGAGCTTGAAAAAGAAAATCCTCGTCTTAAATCCGCCCTTTTAGATTTAGGAAGGGAAATTTCAGATTACCAAGCAACAATAACGGAGCTTTCGAAACAAATTGATGTGGAAGATTTGAATGAGCTATTTTCATACTCTCAACAAACTCAAGGAATCTTGCTCCAAAACTATCTTAATCAATTTCCAGACTTAAATCTGACGAAGGCTCAGTTTGATGAAGTTCGACAGATTTTAACAACGAAAAGCCAGTATCGTCATTCTCTTAAAAATGGCTACGAATTGATAAAAGAGTATCAGAATTTTCGAGTTTGTAAAATCAGTCCTCAGGCCGATGAAAAGGAAGATGAACTTGTGTTACACTATCAAAATCAAGTTCGATATAAGGGCTATTTATTTTCCTTTGGCATCCCTATTGAAGGGGATTTTGTTCAAAAAGTAACGGTTTCACGGGAAACATCTGTACATATTAGATGTCGAAAACCTGGCGATGTTATTATCCTGAATGGTCATCGAAAGAAACTGAGACGCTTATTTATAGATTTAAAAATCCCTATTGAAAAACGAAAAACAACCCCTATTATTGAGCAATTTGGAGAAATTGTCTCAATTTCAGGAATTGCGACCAGTGATTTGAGTAAAAACACGAAAAATGATATAATGAACACTGTGATTTATATAGAAAAAATAGATAGGTAAAAAGATGTTAGAACACGATATTAAAAA